>NZ_JAEVHN010000461.1:0-5042 GCF_016803375.1 Micromonospora sp. 4G55 | reverse complement strand
GGCGGCGAGCCGAGCAGCCGCGGACGAGATCGGCGGGCGCGCCGCAGCCGGGGCGAGGGGTAGCCGGTGTTCTCCACCCGGCCATCCTCGCGGCCGGGCGGGGGGCGCGCCCAGAGTGCGCGTACCTAGGTTGATCGACCCGCCGCCGGTGGCGGTGTTCGTTCGTGCGGCGGTCAGCCGAGCCAGCGGCCGTCGCGCATGAGGACCCGTCCCCGCAGCTCGTTCGCCTCCCGCCAGGCCTGGATGCGCCGGGGGCGGATCAGGAAGTACTGGTAGGGCTCGTCGAGTTCGCGCGGGTCGAAACCGGTCCTGGTCGCGAACGCGTCGCCCAGCTCCGGGCCGAGGTCGGCGATGGCCACCGGCTCGGCGGTGCCGTCGACGATGACGACGTCGCGCGTCGGCCCGAGGCTGAGTCGCACCCGGCCGTCCGCCAGCAGGTTGCGGCCGGTCACCGAGGCGCGCGGTGTCGAGATGACGAACGCGGTCCCGTCCCAGAGGTACGAGAGCGGGACGAGGTGGACGCCGCCCGGGGAGCCCGACGTCGCGACCCAGAGATCGACGTCGCTCTCCAGTTTCGCGCGGGTGTCCCGCAGCCTCTCCTCAAGCCCACGCGGCGGCGCGCCCGTCATGCTTCCTCCAGTCACTCCGTGGCGAGCGTTCCATCAGGAAAGCTCCGTCGGTCATCGGTCGGTTCACCCGGCGGCCGCCTCATGATCGGTCGTCGGGTAGGGCACGCAGCCCGTCAGGGCGTGGGGGCCAGCAACGCCGACGTCCCTGGCGAGGGCACGGCGCCGGCTACTCGATTCCTGACCGGTCTGGTCACCTGTTTCGCCACACACGGCGGCATCCCCGACGCGGCGCCCGCCGCACGGCGTCGGTAGGCGCTGGGCGGCATGCCGACCAGCTCGGTGAAGCGGGTGCTGAAGGTGCCCAGCGACGAGCAGCCGACCGCGAAGCAGACCTCGGTGACGCTGAGGTCGCCACGACGCAGCAGCGCCATGGCGCGCTCGATGCGCCGCGTCATGAGATAGGCGTACGGCGACTCGCCGTAGGCCTGCCGGAACTGGCGGCTGAGGTGCCCGGCCGACATGTTCGCGCCGCGGGCGAGCGCCTCGACGTCCAGCGGCTGCGTGTACTCCCGGTCGATCCGGTCGCGGACCCGGCGCAGCCGCGCGAGGTCGTTCAGGCGCTGCGCCTCGGCGAGGGCCCGCCCCCACGAGGGGTGACACATGAGGGAACTCCTTTCCACGATGTCCGCAAGCACCCGCGCGCCTGCCGAGCAGGCGACCGGGTGCTCGACGACCGGAGGGCTCAGCGCAGCTCCTGGATGCGGACCAGGTTGCCCGCGGGATCGCGGAAGGCGCAGTCGCGGATGCCGTACGGCTGCTCGATCGGCTCCTGGACGACCTCGGCGTCGCCGGCCTGCAGCTGCTCGAAGGTGCCGTCGAGGTCTCGGGTGGCCAGCAGGATCCAGCCGTAGGTGCCCTTGGCCATCATTTCGGCGATGGTGCGGCGCTCGTCCTCGGTGACCCCGGGGTCGGTGGCCGGCGGCGCCAGGAGGATGGACGTGTCGGGCTGGCCGACGGGGCCGACCGTGATCCACCGCATCTTGCCCTGTCCGACGTCGTTGCGGACCTCGAAGCCGAGGACGTCGCGGTAGAAGGCCAGGGAGGCGTCCGGGTCGACATGCGGCAGGAAGCTGGTGTGAATGGTGATGTCCATGGCGATCACGTTAGGTGGGACACCAGGACCCGCACTTCTCGATTCCTGATCGATCCGGCCAGGTGCGCCTAGGTGCGGGTGTTCTCGTGCACCCAGGCGGCGTACGCCGGCTCCCCGCACTCCACCCGGGACACCAGGATCTCCGGCACCTCGTACGGGTGGGCGGCGCGGATCCGGTCGACCAGCGCGACCACCCGGTCGAGGGCGGTCTTGAACTGCACCGACCACTCGGTGCCGGTCTCCACGGCGGACCGCCACCAGTAGGTGCTGTCGACCTGGCCGCCCACCTGCGCGCAGGCCGCCAGCCGCCCGGCGACCGCCTCGGCCGCGAGCGCGTCCGCGACCGGGCGCGCGTCCACCACCGTCGTGACCACGCAGATCTGTTCCATCAGCGCACCCTACGCGGCGTCGCCCCGGCCGGTCCCGACCCGCGCGGTCAGCCGGTGGACACGCCGTCGCGGTTGGCGGCGATCCAGGTGTCGATCCGGGCCCACCAGTCGAAGAGCCAGTCGATCCGCTCCTGCCGGTCGTCGGCACCTCCTCCGGCGGCACCGACCAGAAGCGCATCACGATCCGCTTGTCCATCGGCAGTTCCCGCCAGACGTCGGCCACGGTGACCATCCGGTCCAGCCCGGTGTGCGCCACGAAGATCACCCCGGCGTCCGGGGCGCGTCCAGCGCGGCGAGCAGTCCGCCGGGCTGCGGCGCCAGCACGTGCCGCATCCGCTCGGCGCGCGACGCCATCCGCTCCAGCCCGAGCGCGCGGAGCCGGGCGATGGCCCGCAGCCGGCGGCCGGGCGTGAAGTTGCCGCCCTCCGGGAAGATCACGAACGCGTCGTCGTCGTCGAGGTCGGTGGCGAGCTGGCCGATCTGCCGGACCGCCGAGTCACGGCCGTCCGGGCTGGGCGCGATGAACCGGTTGGGCAGCCGGTTGAGCAGCACGTCGATCGCCGGGTCCCACTGCAGGCTCTCCTTGAGCACGATCCGCGGCTCGCGGTGGAACCAGTTGACCAGCGCGTGGATCAGGATGAACGAGTCACCCGGCCCGGCGTGCCGGCAGAGCACCAGCTCCGGCCGGCCGGGCAGGGCCGTGTCCGGGTCGGTGCCGACCACGTCGATGCTCAGCCGCAGCGTCCAGCGGGCCTGCCAGAAGAGCACCCGCAGGAAGCGGCCGGCGAGCACGTAGTGCGCGCGCTGGAAGGCCGGCGAGCGCTTGCGCAGCCCGAACCCGGACGCCAGCCAGAGCAGGAAGAGCGCGGCCAGCGCCGCCGCGTCCCAGACCAGGTAGACGGAGCCGATCCAGAGCAGGCGCAGCGGCCGCAGCCGGCCGGGAACGAAGGGCGACAGCGCCAGGCCGAGCAGCGCCCACACCGGCACCGTGGTGACCATCGCCAGCGCGAGCAGCACCACGCCGGGGGCCAGCAGCATCCGGCGTACCCACCGGGGTGGCAGCGGCATCAGCGGTCCAGTTGGGTGGCCAGGTAGTGCCGGGAGGCGGTGTAGGCCCGGCTGATCCGCCGCCCCACCGCCGCCATGTCCCGGTAGGCCCACGGGCTGTCGTCGCGGGGCTTCAGCCCGCCGGTGGGCAGCACGTGCACCTCCACCCCGTCGGGCAGCGCCGCCATCTCCCTAGCGAACCGGTGCCGCCGGGCGATCTCGAACGCGACCTGGGCGATCTCCCAGGGCCGCTGGGGCGGCGTCAGCTCCCGTTCGATCCGACCCACCTGGAGTACGAAGATCTGCCGCGCGCCCAGCGCGACCGCCTCGCCGATCGGGATGGAGTTGACGATGCCCCCGTCGATGTAGTGCTGGTCGTCGATCCGGGCCGGTGGCAGCAGCCCGGGCACGGAGGCCGAGGCGAGCACGGCCGGCACCAGCGGACCGCTGTCGAACCAGTGCTCGGCGGCCCGCTCGATGTTCGCCGCGCAGCAGCGGAACGGCACCTTCAGGTCGGCGAAGGTGGTCTCGGCGCCCAGTTCGGACTCCAGCAGCTTGCGCAGTGGCCGGGGCGAGTGCAGGTGGGTACGCGCGGCGAACCGGCGCAGCTGGCGGGCGACCGAGTCGCCGTACACCTCGCTCGCCTCCGGCGAGGCCCAGAGCCGGACCAGCCGGTCGGTGACCGCCTCGGTCGGGTCGGCGGCGACCAGCGCGCCGTTGACCGCCCCGATGGAGGTGCCGAGCACCACGTCCGGGCGGATCCGGGCGCGGAACAAGGCGCGCAGCATGCCCACCTCGACCGCGCCGAGCACTCCCCCACCGCCGAGTACGAACGCCACCGGACCCGCAACCATGTCGCTCATCCTGGCACGCGCCCGCCGCCGCGCCGGGTCCAGCCGCTGGTCACCCGGGTCCGGCCCGGTGCAGGTGGCGCCATGCGAGCCGGCCACGACGGAGGGTGACCGCGAATCCGGACGACCGTTGACACGGCGGACACATTCCCGCAACCTGATACCGCCCCCACCCCAGGCAGGTGCGATCACTGATGGCAGCACTGCACGCCGGCAGCTTGCTGGCCCGCCGGTACCGGCTCGTCGACCAGATCGGGGCCGGTGGCATGTCGGTGATCTGGCGGGCCCGCGACGAGGTGCTCGACCGGATCGTCGCGGTCAAGGTGCTCGCCCCCTCCCTGGCCACGGACGCCCGCTTCCGGGACATGGTCCGCGAGGAGGCCCGCTCCGCCGCCCAGCTGGTCCACCCGCACGTGACCTCGGTGCACGACTACGGCGAGACGCTGGCCCCGGACGGCTCGATCACCTCGTTCGTGGTGATGGAGCTGCTCACCGGGGAGGAGCTGGAGCACCGGCTCACCGAGGGGCCACTGCCCTGGGCCGAGGCGATCGAGGTGGGGGCCCAGGTGGCCGAGGCCCTCGCGGCCGCGCACCGGCTCGGCATCGTGCACCGGGACATCACCCCGTCCAACGTGATGATGACCCGGGTCGGCGCGAAGGTGCTGGACTTCGGCATCGCCACCCACGTGGGCGCCCCGGACGAGGACGAGGACGGCGGCACCTTCGGCACCCCCGCGTACGTCGCGCCGGAGCGGCTCGACGGCGCGCCGGCCCAGCCGGCCACCGACGTCTACTCCCTCGGCGTGCTGCTCTACGAGACGCTGACCGGCCAGGTGCCGTACCCGGCGGACACCTGGGAGCAGCTCGGCGAGGCGCTGGCCGCCGACGAACCGCCCACCCTGGACGGTGTGCCGGGGCTGCCGGCGGCGGTCGCCCGTACCTGCCTGCGCTGCCTGGCCCGCGACCCGCGCGACCGGCCCACCGCGCACCAGGTGGCCGCGGCGCTGCGCGACCAGCTGCTGCCCGGCGACCC
>NZ_JAEVHN010000460.1:0-5044 GCF_016803375.1 Micromonospora sp. 4G55 | reverse complement strand
CCGTACCCGATCAGCACGTTGCCGGAGCCGGCCCGCTCCTCCTCGCGGTAGGTGGCGTGCCCGGCGGGCTCGCGCCGCCGTCGCCGTCCAGCGGCGCGATGGTGATCAGGGGTTGGCCGACCGGCCGCACCTCACCCGCCGCGCCGTGCAGGGCGACCACCCGGCCGGCGTACGGGCAGGGCACGTCGACGACCGCCTTGGCGGTCTCCACCTCGACCACGCTCTGGTCCACCGTGACCACGTCGCCCACGGCGACCCGCCACTCCACGATCTCGGCCTCGCTCAGCCCCTCGCCCAGGTCGGGCAGGAGGAAGACCTGCGTCCGGTCCACCGTGGTCACGCCGCGCTCCCCTGGGGCAGCCAGCGCGGGTCGGGCTGGTCGTCCCACTGGAGGCGGGCCACCGTGTCCAGCACCCGGTCCACCGAGGGCAGGTGAGTGTGCTCCAGCATCGGCGCCGGGTACGGGATGTCCAGGCCGGACACCCGCAGCACCGGGGCGTGCAGGGCGTGGAAGCAGCGCTCCTGCACCCGGGCGGCGATCTCCGCGCCGACACCGGCGAAGCCCTGCGCCTCCTGGATCACCACGCACCGGCCGGTCCGGCGGACCGAGGCGGCGACCGTCTCGTCGTCGAACGGCACGATGGTGCGCACGTCGACGACCTCCAGGTCCCAGCCCTCCTCGCGGGCGGCCTCGGCGGCCTCCAGCGCGACCGGCACCGCCGGGCCGTACGCGACCAGGGTGGCGTCGGTGCCGGGCCGGCGCACGACCGCCCGGCCGAACGGCGCGGTGGTCGCGGGCAGTTCCGCCTCGGCGCTGGAGAAGTAGAGCTTCTTGGGCTCCATGAACACGACCGGGTCGGGGTCGTCGATCGCCTGGCGCAGCAGCGAGTACGCGTCCTCGACGGTGGCCGGGGTGACCACCTTCAGGCCCGGGGTGTGCGCGTAGTAGGCCTCGGACGAGTCGCAGTGGTGCTCGACTCCGCCGATGCCGCCGGCGTAGGGCACCCGGATCACGATCGGCACGCTCAGCGCGCCGCGGGTGCGGTTGCGCAGCTTCGCCACGTGCGAGGCGATCTGCTCGAAGGCCGGGTACGCGAACGCGTCGAACTGCATCTCCACCACCGGGCGCAGCCCGGACATGGCCAGCCCGACGGCGAAGCCGACGATGCCGGCCTCGGCCAGCGGGGTGTCGAAGCAGCGCTTGTCGCCGAAGCGGGCCTGGAGCCCGTCGGTGATCCGGAAGACGCCGCCGAGCTGCCCGACGTCCTCGCCGAAGACGACCACCCGGTCGTCGTCGAGCATCGCGTCGGCGAGCGCGGCGTTGAGCGCCTTCGCCATGGTCATGGTGGCCATCAGGCGTCCCCCTCCTCGTCGCGGGCGGCGGCCAGCTCGGCGCGGACCTGCTCGCGCTGCTCGACCAGCTGCGGGGTCGGCTCGGCGTAGACGTGGTCGAAGAGGCTGAGCGGGTCGACCGTGGGCTGGGCGTTCATCCGGTCGCGCAGGTCGGCGGCGTACGCCTCGGCCTCCTCGGCGATCGCGGCCACCGCCGCGTCGTCGAGCGCGCCGCGGTTGCGCAGGTACGTCTCCAGCCGGGCCACCGGGTCGCGGTCGCGCCAGGCCTCGACCTCGTCGGCGTCGCGGTAGCGGGTGGCGTCGTCGGCGTTGGTGTGCGGCTCCATCCGGTAGGTGTGCGCCTCGACCAGGAACGGGCCGTGACCGGCCCGGGCGTGCGCCACCGCGCGGGTGAGCACCGCCAGCACCGCCACCGGGTCGTTGCCGTCGACCTGCTCGCTGGGCACGCCGTAGCCGACACCCTTGTACGCCAGGCTCGGCGCGGCGGTCTGCCGGGACAGCGGCACGCTGATCGCGTACTTGTTGTTCTGCACGAAGTAGACGACCGGGGCCTTGAACACGGCGGCGAAGTTGACCCCCTCGTGGAAGTCACCCTCGCTGGTGGCGCCGTCGCCGATGAAGGCCAGCGCCACGGTGTCCCGGCCCTGGTAGGACTCGCCGTAGGCCAGCCCGGCGGCGTGCACGCACTGGGTCGCCAGCGGAGTGCACTGCGGCGCGGTGTGCACCTGCGTCGGGTCGTACCCGCAGTGCCAGTCGCCGCGCAGCAGGGTGAGCACCTCGACCGGGTCGATACCCCGGCTGACCAGCGCCATCGACTCGCGGTAGGTGGGGAAGACCCAGTCGGTGTCGCGCACGGCGAGGGTCGCCCCGACCTGGCAGGCCTCCTGGCCGCGCGAGGACGGGTAGACGGCGAGCCGGCCCTGCTTGGTCAGGGCGGTGGCCTGGGTGTCGAAGCGGCGACCGACCACCATCCGGCGGTACATCTCGCGCAGCGCCTCGACGGGCGGCTCGGGGTAGTCGGCGCGGGGCGGCAGCGGCGTGCCGTCCGGGTCGAGCAGTCGGACCGGCTCGGCCTGCGGGAGCAGGCCGGCGGACGGGTCGGGCGCGGCCGGGGTGGCCGGCCGGCGGGTGCGCGGGGATGCCCTGCGGACCGCCTGGGGTGTGGTCGTCACGGCGGGGACCTCCTGGACGTGTGGTGGCCTTATGCTCCTGCTGTCGGATGATTGACTCAAGATGCGCGGTGAACGTGGGATGAATGGCATCCCGAGGGGGCTGATGTGAGCCAGGAGACCGGCCCGGAGGCGGGCCGCCCGGTGGAACGGGACGTTCGGCCGGTCCGCTGGACGAGGTGGACCGGCGCATCCTCGACGAGCTGGTCCGCGACGGCCGGCTCTCCGTCCGTACGCTGGCCGAACGCGTGCACGTCTCCCGCACCAACGCGTACGCCCGGGTGGAGCGGCTACTGCGCGACGGGGTGATCACCGGGTTCCGGGCGCAGGTGGCGCCCGAGCCGGCCGGGCTGGGCACCTCGGCGTACATCGCCCTGACGATCCAGCAGAACACCTGGCGGGAGGTGTCGGCGGAGCTGGCCCGGGTGCGCTACGTCGAGCACGTGGCGCTGCTCAGCGGCGAACACGACGTGCTCGCCCTGGTCCGCGCGCCGGACAACGCCACCCTGCGCGACGTGGTGCTGGAGCGGGTGCAGGGCATCGCCGGGGTGCTGTCCACCCGCAGTTGGCTGGTCTTCGAGGAGTTCACCGGCGCCCAGAGCCCCTGGCAGTGACCCCTCAGCGCCCCGGGACTGAGCCTCAGCGCTCCGGCGGGGCCGCCAGCCCCTCCCGGTCGGCCAGCTCCAGCAGCGGCTCCAGCGAGAAGCGCCGCTCGTCCAGGCCGGCGTGCGGGTCGCCGCGCCCGGCGAACCGGGCCGGCATGCTCACCACGTCGAAGTCCTCGGGCCGGGCGTCGTCCAGCTCCGACCAGTCCAGCGGCGCGGAGACCAGCGCCGCCGGCGTCGGCCGGATCGAGTACGCCGAGGTCATCGTGTGGTCGCGGGCCATCTGGTTGTAGTCGACGAAGACCGGCCGGTCCCGCTGCTCCCGCCACCAGGTGGTGGTCACCAGGTCCGGGCGGCGGCGCTGCATCTGGAGACCCAGCGCCAGCACCGCGCGCCGGCACTCGCCGAAACTCCAATTGGGCTCGATCGACAGGTAGACGTGCAGGCCCCGCCCGCCGGTGGTCTTCGGGTAACCCACCAGGCCCAGCTCGTCGAGGAAGGCCCGCACCTCGTGCGCCACCGGCACCACCTGGTCGAAGCCGACGCCCGGCATCGGGTCGAGGTCGATGCGGAGCTGGTCGGGGCGTTCCACGTCCGCCGCCGAGACCGGCCAGGGGTGGAACCGCAGCGTGCCCAGGTTGGCCGCCCAGATGACCACGGCCAGCTCGCTCGGCGCGACCTCGTCGGCCGTCCGCCCGCTCGGGAAGGTGATGTGCGCGGTGCGGACCCAGTCGGGCGCGCCGGCCGGCAGCCGCTTCTGGTAGAAGGCGTCGCCGCGGTTGTCCTGCCGGGTGCCGATCTTCGCGCCCTCGAAGACACCGCGCGGCCAGCGTTCCAGCATGGTCGGCCGGTCCCGCAGCGCACGCAGGATGCCGTCGCCGACGGCGAGGAAGTAGCGCACCACGTCCAGCTTGGTCAGGCCTCGCTCCGGGAAGTAGGGCTTCTCCGGGCTGGAGACCCGGACCACCCGCTCCCCGACCCGGATCTCCTCCGCCGCCGTCGCCACGCTCACACCGTAACGGCAACGGCCGACTCCCGCGCTCGGCTCACCGGCACCGCCCGGTGCGAGGGTGAACCCGCCCGACGAGAGGTCGGCGATGGGCGACCGGCGGTACCCGGAGGGCGGGGCCCCGGCCTAGGCTTCCGCCATGGCGACGTACCTCGACGTGCACCCGGACAACCCGCAACCACGGACGATCAGCCGGGTGGTGGACGTCGTCCGCGGCAACGGACTGATCGCCTACCCGACGGACTCGTGCTTCGCCCTCGGCTGCCAACTGGGCAACCGGGAGGGCATCGACCGCATCCGGGACATCCGCCAGCTCGACAGCCGGCACCATTTCACCCTGGTGTGCCGGGACTTCGCACAGCTCGGCCAGTTCGTCCAGATCAACAACGCGCTGTTCCGGTCGCTGAAGGCAGCGACCCCGGGCAGCTACACCTTCATCCTGCCGGCGACGAAGGAGGTGCCGCGCCGGTTGCTGCACCCGAAGAAGAAGACCGTGGGGGTCCGCATCCCCGACCACGTCGTGACGCAGGCGTTGCTGGCCGAGCTGGGCGAGCCGCTGGTGTCGAGCACCCTGCTGATGCCCGGCGACACCGAACCGATGACGCAGGGTTGGGAGATCAAGGAGCGACTCGACCACGTGGTCGACGCGGTGATCGACTCCGGCGAGTGCGGCACCCTGCCCACCACGGTGATCGACTTCTCGGAGGGCGAAGCGGAGATCCTCCGCCGCGGCGCCGGCGACCCGTCCCGCTTCGAGTAGCGCGACCGCCGGCGGCGGCCGGGGAAAGCGGCGCCCGGCGGGGAGTCAGGGCGTCTCGTCGTCCAACGACGGCAGCGGCAGCAGCACGGCGGTGCTGCCGGCGCCCCGCTCGGAGTGCGCGGGTGGCGGCCGGTCGCCGCCCGGCGCC
>NZ_JAEVHN010000459.1:0-5047 GCF_016803375.1 Micromonospora sp. 4G55 | reverse complement strand
TGGACGCGGCGACGGAGAGCGCCGCCGCGGCGGCCGTGACGGCGACGGCGCGGATCGCGCGGCGCCGGGGGACGGGCAGAGCGGACATCGTCTGACTCCCAACCGGTACGCCCCGAGCAGGCTGGTGGCGGCCGGGACGCCCATCGACGGATGTTGGGGCAGATGCTAGCCATACATCGATGACCATAAAAGAGATAGCGACCAATCCATACAGCTCGCAGTATGGATGTCGCGGGTGCCGGCCGATCGACCGCCGTCGGGGGGGCAGGATGGCCACGTGGAACGACACGACATGCTGCTCTCCCCCGCCGGCGTCGAGGCGCTGCGCACCGCGCTGACCCGGGCGGACTTCACCTCGAACGGGATCGCCGGCCGACTCGGCGCGCAGGCCACCGGCGGGGTGGCCCGCAACGACTTCCGCGCCGCCCTGCGCGCCACCGAGGACCGCGACCCGCTCGCCACGCTGATCCGGGTCTTCATCTGCGACCAGACCGAGCCCGAGGCGGCGGTCGCCGCCGCGCTCGCCCCGCTGGACCTCGCCGAGGCGCTCGCCGGCGGGCTGGTCGAACGGCACGGCGACGGACTGCGCGCCGGCGTCGACCTGGAACCGTACGGGGACGACTGGTGGGTCCTCGCCGACGTACCGGCCAGCGCCCGCCCCGGCCGGCCGCTGCACAGCGAACACGTGCTCGGCATCGGCGGCGCGACCCAGACGCTGATCGGCGCCACCGTCCGCCGGCCGGTGCGGACCGCGCTGGACCTGGGCACCGGCTCCGGCGTCCAGGCGCTGCACCTGGCCACCCACGCTGACCGGGTCACCGCCACCGACCTCTCCGAGCGGGCGCTGCGCTTCGCCGCCACCACCGCCGCGCTCAACGGCCAGGACTGGGAGCTGCTCCGCGGCGACCTGGTCGCCCCGGTCGCCGGCCGCCGCTTCGACCTGGTGGTGAGCAATCCGCCGTTCGTGGTCGGTCCGGGCACCACCACCCACGTCTACCGCGACTCCGGGCGGGTCGGCGACGCGATCGGCGCCGAGCTGGCCGCCGCGGCGCCGAGCCTGCTCACCGAGGGCGGCACCATGCAGTACCTGGCGAACTGGGTGCACGTGGCCGGCGAGGAGTGGCACGAGCGGGTGGCCGGCTGGTTCGCGGGTACCGGCCTGGACGCCTGGGTGATCCAGCGCGAGGTGGCCGACCCGATGGCGTACGTCAACCTCTGGCTCACCGACGTCGGCGAGGCGACCGACCCGCAGCGGATGGCGGCCTGGCTGGACTGGTTCGACGCGCACAAGGTGGAGGCGATCGGCTTCGGCATCGTCTCGCTGCGCCGGTCCGGGCACGCCGAACCGGTCGTCCGGATCGAGGACCTGCGCCAGCGGGTGGAACCCCCGATGGGCGACCGGATCGCCACCTGGTTCGACCGCCAGGACTTCCTCCGGGTACGCGACACCGACGCGCTGCTCGCCGAGCGCTACCGGGCCGCCGAGGGGCTCCAGCTGCGGCAGGAGGCGACCATGGGCGACGAGGGGTGGGCGGTGGACCGGCAGGTCCTCACGATGCCGCACGGGCTGCGCTGGAGCGAGGAGGTCGACCCGCTGGTGCTGGCGCTGGTCGGCGGCTGCGACGGCCGGCTGGCGCTGCGCGACCAGCTCGCCCTGCTGGCCGCCGCGCACGACGTCACCCCGCAGGAGCTGGCCGAGGCGGCCGGCCCGATCGTGGCGCACCTGATCGAACGCGGCATCATCGAGCCGGTGACGGCGTGACGCGGGTCGCGCCGGCGGCGCCGGAGGGCGGCCGAAGGGGGGTCCGCTGATGCGGGCGGTGGTGCAGACGGTCGGCCGGGCGAGCGTCACGGTCGACGGCGCGGTGGTCGGCCAGATCGACGACGGGCTGCTGGTGCTGCTCGGCGTCACGCACGCCGACACGCCGCAGGTGGCGCAGACGATGGCCCGCAAGATCCACGAGCTGCGCATCCTCGACGACGATCGCAGTGCCGCCGACACCGGCGCCCCGATCCTGGTGGTCAGCCAGTTCACCCTCTACGGCGACGCCCGCAAGGGTCGGCGTCCGAGCTGGACCGCCGCCGCCCCCGCGGAGGTCGCCGAACCCCTGGTGACGGCGGTGGTGGAGGCGCTCCGCGACCGCGGCGCCAAGGTCGAGACGGGCCGCTTCCGCGCCCACATGCTGGTGGAGAGCGTCAACGTCGGCCCCCGCACCCTCCTCCTCGACCTCTGACCCCCGCCCCTCCCGCCCCGGCCCCGCCTAGTTGATCAAGAAGTTTGCGTCAGCCGAGCCCACTTTCCTGACGCAAACTTCTTGATCACCGGCGCTGGGCGTGCGCGGCCCGGGGGTGGGCGGTCAGAAGAAGAGGCCGCGGCGTTGGATGGACTGGCGGAGCCAGCCGTCGAGCTGGGCGGCCCAGTCGGTGCGGTCCAGGGTGGCGTGGTCGACGGTGAAGCGGCCGAAGGCGTCGCGCCCCTCGGTGAGGATGCCGCCCCGCTTGTCGATCTCCAGCACCACCTGGGTCTGCTGCGGGTCGCTGATGAAGGTCAGCTCCAACTGGTTGATCGCGCGGGCGTACTGCGGCGCCGGGTGGAACTCTATCTCCTGGTAGAACGGCAGGCTCTGCCGTACGCCGTAGATGTGCCCCCGCTCGACGTCGGCCCGGGCGAACCGGAAGCCCAGCCGCAGCAGCGCCTCCAGCAGCCGCTCCTGCGCCGGCAGCGGGTGCACCGCCACCGGGTCCAGGTCACCCTTGTCGACGGCCCGCGCCACCTCCAGCTCGGTACGCAGACCCATCGTCATCCCGTGCAGGTGGTGCCCGTACAGGTCGGTCAGCGGGGTCTCCCAGGGCACGTCGAAGCGGAACGGGACGTCGTACCGCTGGCCGGGCTCCAGCCGGAACGGGCCGGTGACCTGGCGACGGCCGAACTCCTGCGTGGTGTCGTACTCGGAGTCGGCGCTCTCCACCTCGACTCGGGTGACCAGGCCGAGGGCCACATAGGAGACGTCCACCTGGTGGTCCCCGCCGGCCACCTGGATCCGTCCCTCCAGTTGACCGCCCGGACGGCAGTTCGGGTTGGCCAGCACGGTTTCCACCGAGGGACCACCCACACCCATCGCCTGCATGAGCCGCTTGAAGACCACCACGTCCTCCGTCGCCTGTTCGCCGCCGGCCCCGGTGGCCGACCGCTGGCACGGTAACCGCCGCCGGCAAGCGGACCCGGCGACGACACCCGGCAACCGACCGGATTGCTGTCGGGTCCCCGATCGCCTCACTCCCGTTTCACGCCCCGGTTGGAAAGCTGTCTGTCACCGGCACCACTGGGGCCGGTACGCGGCACAGAAGCGGACACGGGGAGAGACTGAGATGGCCCTGCAGATGATCGAGAACCAGACGCGCCCGGCCGCCACCATCGACGCCGAGCACGGCACGGAGACCCTGACCGACCTGGACGCGACCGACGAGCGCGGCATCTCCACCGACCTCGTCCGGGCGTACCTCAACGGGATCGGGCGGACGAAGCTGCTGACCGCCGCGCAGGAGGTCGAGCTGGCGAAGCGGATCGAGGCGGGGCTGTTCGCCGAGGAGAAGCTCTCCGCCTGCACCCCGGTCTCCGCCGAGCTGAAGAGTGACCTGGAGCTCATCGTGGCGCAGGGCCGCGCCGCCAAGGACCACCTGCTGGAGGCGAACCTCCGGCTGGTGGTGAGCATCGCCAAGCGCTACACCGGGCGCGGGATGGCGTTTTTGGACCTGATCCAGGAGGGCAACCTCGGCCTGATCCGCGCGGTGGAGAAGTTCGACTACGCCAAGGGCTACAAGTTCTCCACGTACGCCACCTGGTGGATCCGGCAGGCGATCACCCGGGCGATGGCCGACCAGGCCCGCACCATCCGCATCCCGGTGCACATGGTCGAGCAGGTCAACCGGATGGTCCGGGTCCGCCGCGAGCTGTCGGTCTCGCTGGGCCGGGAGCCCACCGTGGCCGAGGTGGCCGTCGCCCTGGAGATCCCCGAGTACCAGGTGATCGAGCTGATCTCGTACGACCGGGAGCCGGTCAGCCTGGACCAGGCCGTCGGCGAGGACGGCGAGAGCGCGCTGGGTGACTTCGTCGCCTCGGTGGACCCGCGCGAGGAGCCGGGTGACGCCGCCGCCAACGGTGAGCTGCGCAACGAGGTGAGCATCGTGCTGGCCACCCTCTCCCAGCGGGAGCAGGCGGTGATCCGGCTGCGGTTCGGCCTGGACGACGGCCGGCAGCGCACCCTGGACGAGGTGGGCAAGGAGTTCGGCCTGTCCCGGGAGCGGATCCGGCAGATCGAGAAGGTGACGCTGCTCAAGCTGCGCGCGCCGGAGCGGGCGCAGCGGCTGGAGGCGTACGCCTGCTGACCCGACCCCGATCCGAAGGTCCCGGCGGTTCGCCGGGGCCTTCGGCGTGTGGCGCTTGGGTTTGTCGTACTCCTCCGGCAGGGTCGGCGGATGAACTGGACGCTGGAAGTGGTGGTGGTGCCGGTCAGCGACGTGGACCGGGCCAAGGAGTTCTACGCCGACCGGCTCGGCTTCAACGTCGACCACGACACCCGGGTCGGCGACGACGTGCGCATCGTGCAGCTCACTCCCCCGGGTTCGGGCTGCTCGGTCGTGATCGGCCGCGGCGCGGTGCCCGACATGCCGCCGGGTTCGCTCAAGGGTCTCCAACTGGTGGTGCCCGACCTGGAGAAGGCGCGCGCGGAGTTGGTCGCGCGGGGCGTGGAGGTCAGCGAGATCCAGGTGTTGGGCGAGAATCCCCGCCCGGTGCCGCACCCGCTGGACAATGTGGGCTTCGTCTTCTTCACCGACCCGGACGGCAACGCCTGGGGCGTGCAGCAGATCTCCAGCCGCGGCTGAGCCGCGACTCAGAGGCGCCGGGGGCCGGTGTCCGGGCGGGCGCCCGCCGAGCCGATCCGGACGCCGGCGTGCAGCACCGAGATGCCGTCCGGCCGGGCCAGCACCGGGTTCAACGTCAGCGACCGGACCCGGGGCTGCTCGTCGGCGAGCCGGCCGACCCGCA
>NZ_JAEVHN010000458.1:0-5058 GCF_016803375.1 Micromonospora sp. 4G55 | reverse complement strand
CGCTGGGCCGGGCCGGTGATCTCGGGGCGCTGGCCGTCTCGACGGTGGGCGCCCGGCCGACGGGCTGACCGAACGCAGTTGCAGAGGGCGCCGGATCCGCAGGGTCCGGCGCCCGGCGGTCAGGGTTCGACGTCGATGATCTTGTGCGGCCGTTCCTCGGCGGTCAGGCTCATCGGCGGCGTCTCGTCGCGCATCCTGGGCTGGAACTTCCCCGCCAGCCGGTGCTGCTCCTTGGGCGGGCGGTCGTTGGCCAGCAGCACCGCCAGCCACGGGATGAGCACCATCCCGACGGCGCACAGCGGCAGCCAGAGCCAGAGCAGCGGGGCCTTCGCGCCGACCAGGATCGCACCGACGATCACGCAGGCCACCCGGATGCCCATCATCAGCACGTAGCGCTTCTGCCGACTGGTGAGCTGGTCGTCCTGGCTGCGCGAGGCGTCGGTGATCAGAATCGGCTGGTACGCCTGACGCTTCACCGCGGACCTCCTCGAGGGGATTACGACCCATCCTGTCACTCCCCGGCCGTGATCAGCGAAAATCGACTCATCCCAGTGCGTGTTACGCCCGTGGTACGCTCCGCCCGTGGGGAACCGCTTCAGCTTCACCGACGAGGCGTTGACCAACCTGCGGGTCTACGACGTCACACCCGGGGAAGTCTGGGAGGCCCTGCACAGCACCCGCCGGGTGATCCGGCACCTGGGCGACGACGTCATGGTCGTCTACGCGGCGAACCGCCGCGGCAGGCGGCTGGCCGTGCTGCTCGCCGAGGCCGACGGCACCGACAACGACTGGGACATCCTCTCCGCCCGCGACCTGAGCGACGTCGAGACCAAGCGGTACGACGAGGCCGTGCGGAGGGATCGCCGACGAGGAGGCGGTCACGATGAACCGTGACGACGCGACCAAGCGGTTCCACGGTGGCGACGACGCGTTCGCCGAGCTGATCGACGACAGCCAGCCGGTGGAGCTGCCGACCCCCGACAGCGACGTGCCGATGGTCAGCCGCTCGGTGCGCCTGCCGCTGGAGACGTACGAGCGGGTCCGGGCGGCCGCCGAGGCCCGGGGCATCGGCGTCACCACGCTGATGCGGCAGTGGATCGAGGCCGGGCTGGCCGACCTGGACGACTCCGCCACCGTCTCCCTCGCCGACGTCCGGCGGGCACTGGCCTCGCTGTCCCGCCCGACCGCCGCCTGAGCCGGTCGGCTTCGGACTGCGGCGGCGGCTACAGGGGCGACGCGGGTCGTTCCAGGGGGGCGGCCGTGTGCCCGCGCGGTGTCGGCGGCGGCGATCCCGACCAGCACCGCCGCGCTCAGCCCGAGCAGCCCGACCGGCGGCAGCAGCGGCGCCAGCGGGAGCAGGCCGAGCAGGAGCACCACGCCGATCACCCGGCTGCGCGACACCCGCGCGAAGATCTCGTACTCGAAGCGAGCCCGGGCGATCAGGAAGAGCGCCGGGCCGCCCGCCACGAACACCGCCCAGCCCGTCGGCGTACGCCCCCCGTGCGGGTGGGCGATCACCAGCTCGTAGCCGACCCCGGTGAGCAGCACACCGGCCACGATCACCAGGTGCGTCCAGCTCGCCGACTCGCCCAGCATTCCCGGCGAGCGGGCCACTCTGATCGCCTCGGCCAGCACGTGTCCCGCCCGGTGGAAGTAGATCCGCCACAGCAGCGCGGTGGTGAGAAAGGACAGGGCGAAGGCGAACGCCGCGTGCGCGGAGAAGACGGCTCCGCTGAAGGTCAACCCGATGACCAGGACCGTCTCGCCGAGTGCGATCAGGAAGAACTGCTGGTACCGCTCGGCCAGGTGCTCCCCCGCCACCGCCCAGCCCGAGGTACGCGTCGCCCCGCGCCGGGGCACCGGCCAGCCGAGTGCCAGCCCGGCGTAGTCCCAGGCCAGGGCGAGCGTCCACAGCACCTCCTGGGCGGGCGGCACCAGGACGCCGAGGAGCCAGGGCACCGCCCCGACCACGAACCAGAGCAGGATCCGGCGGGTGACCGACCGGCGCGGATGCCCGCGCAGGGCCACGGTGAGCAGGAGCGGCCGGCCGACCTGGATCGCCACGTAGGCCAGCGCGAACGGCAGCGCCCGCTCGGCGAACGCCCGGGGCAGCGCCACGGCCATCACCATGCTGGCGAACATGGAGGCGACCACCACGAACTGGATCGGGCTCCGCTCCGGCTCGTACCGGCTGGTCACCCAGGCGGTCAGGATCCAGACCATCCACAGCGCGAGGAACAGCACCACGGTCTGGGCGATCTGACGGAGCACGTCCGGGGGGTTGGCCGACACGTCGTCGATCAGACGCTGCGAGACGCGGGTCAGGGCGAAGACGAAGACCAGGTCGAAGAAGAGCTCCAGGAAGGTGGCGCGGGGCGAACTCGTCACGCCGCGCAGCAGCGTTCCACCCTGCCCGTCCGCCATCGCCCACCCGTCGCCGCCGTCGCGGATCTCAACGAGTCGAGGCGCGGGCCGGTTGCGTCAGCCCTTCGCCGCCCTGGCCGCCGCCTTCGCCGCCTGCTTGAACTCGCGCACCCGGCGCAGCGACTCCGGGTCGGTGATGTCGGCCACCGACCGGTACGCGTCCGGTTCGCCGTAGCCGCCGGCGGCCTCCCGCCAGCCGTCCGGGCGCACGTCGTACCGCTTGCCGAGCAGGGCGACGAAGATCTGCGCCTTCTGCTTGCCGAAGCCGGGCAGCTCGCCGATGCGGCGCAGCAGCTCCCGGCCGTCGGCGGCGTCCGACCAGAGCCGGGCGGCGTCGCCGTCGTACCGGTCGACGAGGACCTGGCACACCTGCTGGACCCGGGCCGCCATCGCCTTCGGGAAGCGGTGCAGCGCCGGTGGCCGGGCGAAGATCTCAACCAGCGCCTCGGGGTCGTACCCGGCCAGCTCCCGGGCGTCCGGTTCGTGCCCCAGCCGCTGCGCCAGCACGTACGGCGAGGTGAACGCCTTCTCGAGGGGGATCTGCTGGTCGAGGACCATGCCGGTCAGCAGGGCCAGCGGGCTGCGCTCGAGCAGCCGGTTGGCCTCGGGGTCGATGGGCAGCGAGAGCGTCATGCGCCCATCCTGCCGGTCGGCGCAACGGGCGCGTCGCCGACTCCCCGAGCGGGCGCCGGACCCACAGGGACACCAAGGTTAGCCTGTGCTAACTTCTCCGCGTCGGCGGAGGGCCCGCCGGTCGGAGTCGAAGGAGTGCCGCCGTGCCCGTTCCCGCCCGCAGGTCCCTCGCGGTCACCGTCGCCGCCGGCCTGCTCTCGTTCGGCCTGGTCGCCTGCGGGTCCGGCGAGGACGACGCCGCCGATCCCGGCAAGCCCGGCGACAAGACCATCACCGTCTACAGCGGCCGGAACGAGCAGCTGGTGAAGCCGCTGCTGGACCGGTTCACCGCGCAGACCGGCATCACCGTGAAGACCCGGTACGCCACCACCGCCCAGCTCGCCGCCCAACTGGTCGAGGAGGGCGGCAAGTCCCCGGCCGACGCCTTCTTCGCCCAGGACGCCGGCGCCCTCGGCGCGGTCGCCAAGCGGGACATGTTCGCCCCGCTGCCCGCCGCCGACCTGGAGAAGGTGCCGCAGTCCTACCGGTCCCGCACCGGCCAGTGGGTCGGCGTCAGCGCCCGCTCCCGGGTGCTCGCCTACAACGTCGACGCCGTGCCCGCCGCCGAGCTGCCGACGTCGGTCTTCGCGCTGACCGATCCGAAGTGGAAGGGCCGGATCGGGGTCGCCCCGACCAACGCCTCGTTCCAGGCGTTCGTCACCGCGATCCGGGTGCAGCACGGCGACCAGAAGGCCAAGGATTTCCTCGCCGGGCTCAAGGCCAACGAGCCGCAGATCCGGGACAACAACGTCAAGATCGTGGAGGAGGTCGACAAGGGCACCATCGAGGTCGGCCTGGTCAACCACTACTACCTCGGCGAGGTGGCCAAGGAGAAGGGCACCACGCCGGACGCGCTGAAGGCCAAGCTGCACTTCTTCCCGGGTGGGGACACCGGCGCGCTGGTGAACGTCGCGGGCGTCGGCGTGCTGAAGCGCTCCGCCACGGACCCGGACACCAAGGCCTTCGTCGACTTCCTGCTCAACCCCGAGTCGCAGCGGTACTTCGCCGAGCAGACCTTCGAGTACCCGGTGGTGGCCGGGGCCCCCGCCCCGGCCGGCGTCCCGCCGCTGGCCGAGCTGGACAGCCCGGAGATCGACCTGAACGACCTGGACACGCTGGACGCCACGATCGGCCTGATCAAGGACTCGGGGCTCGTACCCTGACCGCCCCGACCACCACGCCCGAGGCAGGGTCGGCCCGTTCCGGGCCGGCCCGCTTCGGCGTACCGGGGTCGGTGCGCCGGCTGGCGCCGCGCCCGGCGCTGCTCGCGGCCTCGACCGCCGCGGTCGCCGTGGCCCTGATCCCCCTGGTCTACCTCGCGGTACGCACCGCCGAGGCGGGCGCCGACCGGGTCGTCGCCGAACTGTGGACCGAGCGGGTCGGGCTGCTCGCGGTCCGCAGCCTCGCTCTGGCCGCCGTGGTCACCACCGCCTGCGTGCTGCTCGGCGTGGGCGCCGCCTGGCTGGTGACCCGGACCGACCTGCCCGGCCGGCGCGCCTTCGCGGTGCTCGCCGCGCTGCCGCTGGCCGTGCCCACCTACATCGCCGCCTTCGCCTGGGTCTCGCTGTTCGACCGGCTGGAGGGCTTCTGGCCGGCCGCGCTGGTGCTGACCCTCTGCTCGTACCCGTACGTCTTCCTGCCGGTCGCGGCGGCGCTGCGCGGCGCGGACCCGGCGCAGGAGGAGGTTTCCCGCTCGCTGGGTCGGGGCGGCTGGCGCACCTTCACCGACGTCACGCTGCGGCAGATCCGGCCGGCGACCGCCGCCGGGGCGCTGCTCGTCGCGCTCTACGTGCTGGCCGACTTCGGCGCGGTGTCGATCCTGCGCGCCGACACCTTCACCCGGGCCATCTTCGTCGCCTTCGACCTGGGTTTCGACCGCACCGGCGCGCTGGTGCTCTCCAGCGTGCTGGTGGCGCTGACCGTGCTGCTGCTGGCCGGGGAGACCGCCACCCGCCGGCGCGG
>NZ_JAEVHN010000457.1:0-5061 GCF_016803375.1 Micromonospora sp. 4G55 | reverse complement strand
AAGGCCGTCCGATCCTGGATCGCCAAGAACCGCCCCAGCCCGACCGACGAGGACTGAACAGGCTACGTCCGTCGACTGGCCAACACCCCCCGACCGGTGACGGTGGGAGGCGCTGGCTAAGGGTGTTCAGTTGTCCGCAGAAGCGTTGTCACGGTGCGTCGGGGGTACCGCCCACACCCGGCCGCTCAGTACGGCTGGACCGTGATGACGCGATTGGCGAAGACGGCAGATTGGCCGTTCCATACCTCCACCCGGTACTTCGCGGTGAAGTTGTAGGTGCCTGGGAAGAGCCCCTCGATAAAGACGGTGACGGAGGACCGACCATTCACGGCAATGAGCTGAGTCGCGTCGCCTCCCCCGATCGAGAGACTGTCGAAATCGTCCGGAGCGATGGCAAAGCTCCCGTCGGTGCGCTTGACCTCGACGCCCATTAGCGCCATCCCGCCGGGAGGAGGCTCCATGTACGCAGTCAGGGTCACGATCGCTCGCCCCAGTTCGCCAATCTTGACGCTGCTGATGGCCGGGCCGACCCCATCGCTCAGGTTCGTGTAGCTGGTGGAAGACGTCTGGCCAACCGTGGTCTTCTTCGCCTTCTGCGGACCGAAGATGAAGTCTTCGAGCTTGACGAGCTTCCCCGCTTCGTTGACGACAGCGATCCCGTAGTCGCCATCGCTCAGCTCTCCGATCTCCACCTTCGTCGGGCCGTAGACATGCCCCTCATGGGCGACACTGCCCGCCCCGTTGGGATCGTGGACCCTCATGCCCGCGCGGGGCACCAAGGCGTTCTCACCACCGGTGATACGGACGCTGCCGTCTCCCCCGTCCCCGCTGATCTCGACGGATACGTTACTCACGCCGTCTCTCCTTCGGTCAGGTACGACCACGGGGCAAGCAACGCCGCGAAGTCGTCGGGGTCGATGTGGTCTCGTACGGCGTAGGCGGCTGCCGCGTCCATAGCTGCCGACACCGCAGCCCAGACGGCATCTCGTGCTGTCGCCTTGAGGTCCCTGTCCGCGAGGACTGCGCGCTTGGCCTCGGCCCGCGCACTGGCCCACCGCGACCGGTACTGATCCGGCATGATCGTGACCCTCGGCTTCCGCCGACGGGACGCCTCTACCGCGCGAGACAGGGCCTCCCCGGTTAGCTCGTCAGGGATGCCCGCGATGAACTCCTCCGCCGTCATGCCGCCCTCCGGAGGGTGCGACCCCGGTACGAGACGAGCGGGCCGTAGTAACCCGTAGGCCGGTCAAGAGTCGGCCACACCGCCACGGTGGCGCGGGCGGGTGTGGGCATGTCTAGCGCCTGGGCGACCACCTGAGCGACCGCGTAGAAGCGGTCCCCGTGCCCGCCGCTGTGGTGGTCGAACGGCTGCGGGTACTCGGTGATGATCTGGTGGACGACCTCATGCGCCACCACGTCTCGGACCAGCTCAGGCACGAGCGCCAGGTCGACATGCAGGACGAAGTGCCGGGTGTCAGGATCCCAACCCCCGAGGGCTTCCGTGCCGTCAGGTCCGGTGACCTGCTCGGCCCAACTGACGGTGTTCTCAGCCGGAGGACGGAAGACCAAGCCGTGCTCTCGTAGGCGGTTGTAGATCTCCGTGTAGATCGCGGCGAGATCGGTCGTGCAGTCCTTGCCACCGCCCCGGAGCCGAGACAGATCGAGGTGACTGCCGTTGAAGGTGACGACGATCTCCGACGTCAGCGGTTGAAGCTTTCTCTTTCCTTTCATCGCGAGACCCGCCCCTCGGCGTGCCCGTCGCGGAGGTGTAGGAGCATCCGTTCCTCGTCGTCCACACCCTCGGCCGGGATCACGGCGTCCTTCGGCCGGTCATCCTCGTCCACGACCTGGCCGTCAACGACTCCCGGCATATTCGTCAACTGCCGGAACTCTTCCTCTGAAAGCATGTTCCTCAAGTGCCGGATGTCCTGCGGCAGGCCGTCGTCTAGGACGATCGCGGGGAAGAGGGCGTCGCGAGGCCCGACCGTCGCGTCCACGTCGACCTTCGACTTGGCCTTGCCGTGCTGCTGTTCGTAGATGAACCTCGCGATGTCCGCCCGAACGCTGGCCGGCGTCTCGGGGTCGTTGACCAACTCCCCCATGACTTCCATCGCGCGCAGCGAGTGAGTCATCAGCCGGTCGAAGGTCGCCTGCTTGAGTCGCTTCCGGCGCTCCTCCTCAACAACCGGGGTCAGCCACTTCGGCGTCGGCCCTCCAGAAAACGAACCTCGGCTGTTCCGCGGCCGGCCTCTAGCCAGTTCCTCGTCGTCCCACTCAGAGACCGGCTTGTACCCGACCTCATCGAGCATTGCCAGGTCCCGTTTGGGGTTGGTGCCCCGACGAAGCCTCGTGCGGATCCTGTGCGGGTCCTTGCTCAGTTCCCGATTGCCCACACCACACCTCCCGTGTGCGAGGGAGGGCCAGGCGCGGTAGCCCGACCCTCCCTGGTCGTCAGTTCCCCGGCTCCTGCACGTGGCGGACATAGTCGCCCAGCGTGCGAGGAGAGCCGGCCAGTGCGGGGAACCGTCCCGTCAGGTCGGCCTCCGCCTGGATCTCGTCCAACGGCTTTGCGAAGAGGTCAGTGAGGCGGTCGTCGGCCTCGATCAGCGACCGGTGCAAGTCGGACAGGCGTCCGTGCTCCGCGACGAAGTTCCGCATCTTGCCCTCGGCTTCCTGGGGCGTGATACGTCCCTCCTCCAGGTCCGTCTTGATCTTCCGAAGCTCCTTGGGGCCATGCTTCCGCGCCCGGTAGACCAGCTCGTCGTGAGACTCGTCGCGGGACTCGATCTCGGCCCGATACTGCTTCTTCCTCCGGACCCGCCACTCCTTCCGAGCAGCGGTATAGGCCCGCTCCAGGACGTCCCTGTCTGCGGCGTTGAGTTCCGCCCGGTCGATCTCTTCCCGCATGGCAGCAAGTCGCGTGACGTTGAGGTTCATCAGTAGTTCCCTTGGTGTGGAGAGGGCGCCTGCTGGTCGGTGTCGACGTGCGCCGTGTGATCGGTCGGGTCGGTCTGGTAGATCGCCCGGAGAGTTTCCGAGGCGGTCGGCTCGTGCGGGTGCGGCTGCGTCAGTCCGTCCACACCGCCGAACTCGCTCTCATCCGTGCGATCTACCAGGGAGGACAGGTGGTCGGTGGCCGACCGGTAGGGGTTCACGCCTTGTTCCCCACGGCAGGCCACCGGTTGAGGTCGATGGGTTGCTCGCCGGCTGCCTGTTCTCCCGCCGTCCGATATGCCTGCCGAGCCTTCGCCTGCAAGATGGCGTCCTCCACCTCGCTGATCGTTCGATGGAACAGACCCAGGGCCGTCACACGGCCCTCTTCGTCAGCCCTCTCGTGCGGCATTCTTCACCCCTTCGTCAGTAGTGCGGCTTTCCCATTCCTTGTCCACCAGCCAGCGAACTGTTCCCGCTAGGGAAGCGGCACGCTGCGCCGCAAGACTTCTCAATCGGTATCGCTGGGCCTCGGACATCGAGACATCGAGCGATACTGGGAACTCCGGCAGCTTTCCCCGAGCGCCCATTAGCGCCCCTTCCAGTCCGTCAAAACGTTCCGGGGATCATTTTCGCGCACGTTCCGGGAGTTTGATTTAGGAGCCATTCGCCTGCACGAAACGGGCGTCGCCTGTGCAGTAGGCGGTAGCACGAACGGCAGGCACGGCGTACGGTGGCCGGCTGTGAGCGTGAGCGACGAGGACCGTGAACTGATCAACAAGATCTTCGAGATCCTGCGCATGGCGGAGCAGTGGGCAGGACAGGAGTCACCTCCAGTCCAACCGGGTAGCTCGCTGGCGACGGACAACGCCCGTACCGATCCTCACCAGATCAGTCACGCCGTCATCTACTCCATCGGGATAGCGGTGGACCATCTCCATTCGATGCGGATGGCGCTTACCGGCAAGGGCGACGGACAGATTGGTCTCCACACCTACGCCCCGTTCACGCTCACCCGTGGAGCGCTGGAAAACGCCTCGGCCGCCATCTGGATGCTTGCTCCCAGCAACCGCCAGGAGCGCATCCGGCGTCGGCTTTGGTACGAGTTGGCCAGCATCAAGCAGGCGGAAGGGTTGCTCAACGAGGCTCATCTACCGCAGAAGGAAGGCATTCAGCGCCGCAGGGATCGCGTGCTGGGCCTTGCCGATGCGGCAAGGATCGACCGCGCGAGGCTGAAGGGGAAGCCCACGTACCAGGACTACCTTGAAGAGGCCGGCCGATTCACCGACCTTGTCGACGGCGAGAACAACCTGGTCTACATCATGTGGAAGATGTGCAGCGCCGTGGCGCACGGCGATACCTGGATTCTCCCCTTCTTCGACTTGGAGATGGTTGGACCGCACGAACCAGGCGTCGGCACGTACCGCGTCACGGCTCCCACACCGCTGCTCCACTCCGCCGTGAAGGCTGCGGCGCTTCTGGTCGACCGGGCTCAGCACCTCCTGGCGCGTCGAGGCACGGCGCACGTCGGACAGGACAGGGCCATTTCGTAGGGAGGGGCCCACGATCGATGTCGAAACGGCTTGCCGAGAGGCATACACAGCGACACACTGTCTCAGTGACTGAAGAGAAGCGCATCCCTATGGCCACAATCGGCTTTACGACGGAAGATGCTCGGGAAGCGGCCAGGGATTCGTTCTACCTGGACGAGCTGGACCGGCAGGCTGAGATTGCCAGCAACAGCATCTTCCACGCGATCATGCGCGGCCGGGAGACGAAGAACCCTCATGACCCCAGGGTCTGGGGTGCACTTCAGAACACCCTCTTCGCGACCATCTGTATTGCTCGACTGCTCAAGCCAGGTCCTGTTAGGGAATATCCTGGCCTAACAAAGCAGCAGAGCCAGAAGTATGCGGACGAGCGCGGCGAGAAACTTCGAAAGATGCTGGACGTGGAAGACGACTGCCATATCTTGGACGTGAAGGCGGTCCGCGATGCGTACGAGCACTACGACGAGTTCTTCGATAGGCACCTAAGGGACGTCTCGTAACCCGGCAGGTGTCCCTTGAGGACGATCATCGAAGATGTCCTGATGCAGGTGATCTCCTCAGCCCGGCCGGAGTGGATCTT
>NZ_JAEVHN010000456.1:0-5064 GCF_016803375.1 Micromonospora sp. 4G55 | reverse complement strand
GGCCTGGAGCAGGTCGGTCACGCCTCCGACGACCGCGTCCACCGTGACGATGGGCGGCGCGTCGGCGGCGCGCGCGGGCCGGTGGTCGCCCGCCTCGTAGCCGATCCAGGCGCAGGCGGCGGCGCCGAGCACGAGCCCGAGGCGCAGCGCGAGAGGCCCAAGCCGCCTGCTCCGCACGCCCATCGCCGCACCCCCGACCTCGGCCGTCCCATCGGGACCGGCACCGGGGACTCTACCGAAAGCGTCGGTGCGGTGACAGAGAGCGCGCGGCGCGGCACGCAGGTTTCTGTGCCGCGGGTCAGGCCGACACCTCCCGGCCGCTGGGCAGGGGCGGCCGGCCGGCGTCCATCCGGGAGTCGGGTGCCGACAGCGCCCCGGTGGCTCGCCTCGGCGGGACGCGCTCGCCCGTGACGGCCGGCCCGGCCCACGGCGCGTCGCCGGGAACCAGACCCTCCTCCACCCCGAACAGGTGCGCCGTCGCGGTGAGGTGCAGCAGCCGGGAGACGCAGCGGGGCGGTCGTCGGCCCGTCCCGCCCGGTCAGGCCAGCCGGATGCTGTTCCCCTCGACCGCGACGGCCGCCTCCGGCAGCGGCTGACCGGCCGGTCCGCCGCGCACCGAGCCGTCGGCGATGTCGAAGACGCTGTTGTGGCACGCGCAGACGATGGTGCGGTCGCGGACGGCGGTGACGGTGCAGCCCTGGTGGGTGCACCTGGCCGAGAACGCCTTGATGGTGCCCTCGGTGGGCTGGGTGACCACCACCCCCTGGGCGGCGAAGATCCGCCCGCCGCCGACGGGGATGTCCGCCACCGTGGCCAGCGGCTTCGCCGCTCCACCCGCCGCGCCGGTCGCCGCGGGGGCCGGGGCCGCGGCCTCGCCGTACGTCTGGCAGCCGGTCAGCAGGGCGGTGAGGCCCGCCCCGCCGGCTCCGGCCAGCACCGCCCGCCGGGACGGGCAGCCCGGATCGCGGTCGTCGACCATGTCCTCGCCTTCCTCTCGTACCTCAGGTGCCGACGCCGACGGTGGTGAAGTACCACAGCGACGAGGTCAGCCAGATGCCCATCAGGACGGTGAAGACCACCCCGCCGATCACCGGCAGCACCCAGCCGGCCAGCCCCGGCCGGGGCAGGGCGAGCATCTTGGTGGTGAAGGCGCCGAAGAACAGGCAGCCGAGCAGCGAGTGCAGCAGGGTGCGCGGGTCGTGGTCGGCGAAGCCCAGCGCGTAGAGGCAGTGCACCGCCACCGGCACGGTCAGCAGGAACGCGATCCGGCCCGACCAGCGGTGCGCGGTGCCCGCCCAGGACGGGGAGAAGCCGCCCAGCCGGCCCCACATGGCCAGCGCGGAGAGCAACTGCAGGACGGCGAAGAACGCCGCGCCGCTGCCCAGCCACACCTTCACCGCCTGCGGGCCGGAGAAGCCAGCCAGGTTGACGGCGATCCCGGTCGGGGTGTGCAGCCGCCCGTAGACGCCCGTGGCCACCGCGACGGCCGCGCCGACCAGCAACGGAACGAACAGCGACGCCCGGGGCGCGCCGAGCGTGGCGGGCCGGGCCGGCGCGGGCGCCGGGTCGAACTGCACGTGCACCACCGGCGTGGTGTCGTCGGCGGAGTCCGCGTCGACGCCGTGCCGGGGACCGACCCTCACTCCGCCGTCTCCGGGTCGGCGGCCACCGGCTCGGCGGTGACGGTGACGCCGTCGACGATGGTGGTGCCGAACGCCGGGTCCAGCGGCGGGGCCGGCGCCGGGGAGCCGTCGCGGGTGAGCACGCCGATCTGCGAGCCGTCCGGCAGCATGATCCAGCCGCCGTCGAGGCCGGCCCCGCGCGCCCGCGCGGTGGCCCGGTAGAGCACGGGGGCGGGCGTGGCGCCGGCCTTGGCGGTGAACCTCCACCGCTTGTCGCCGACGACCAGTTCGCCGGTGACCTCGCCGTCGTCGATCGTGCCGGTGAGGGTGGCGCCCTTCTTGCCGGTCAGCTTCAGCCGGCCGGCTGCGGCGGTGCCCCGCAGCCAGATCTCCAGGCGTCTGCCGTCGCAGACGTAGGCCACCGCCCTGCCCTTCGTGGCGGTGATGGCGATGGTGGCGCCGCTGTCGAGCCAGCCGGTCCAGTTCGCGGTGACCGGCGCGGCCGGGGCGGTGGTGGGAGCGCCGGGGCGGCTGCGCTGCTCGGACGGCTGCGCGGGCGGTTGCCCGGTCGGGTCGGCCGGTGGTGTCGGGGGCGCCTCCGGCGCCGCGGTGGCGCTGGCCGAGGGGGTGGCGGCGGCCGTCGGCTGGACCGTACGCGGCGCCGCCTGGGCGCTCATCGCGAACAGCACGGCGGCCGTCCCGGCCCCGGTCAGCAGGGTCAGCAACGGGGTGATGCGCTTCATGAGCAGCTCCCTTCACCCGGTCGTACGGTGCCGGGGCGCCGGTCGTTCAATCCGCGCGCCGATCCGTCCCGGCAATTCCGCGGGAACAGCCGCGGCGGCGCCGGGCTTGCCGACCACGGAAGGTGGGGCTGCGCTCAGGCCGGCCGGCGGGTGCTCTGCCGGACGATCAGCGGGGTGGCCAGCTCGATGCGGTGGCTGTCCAGCTCCTCGCCGGCGATCAGCGCGAGCAGCATCCGGGTCGCCATCCCGGCCATCTCGGTCAGCGGCTGGCGGACGGTGGTCAGCGGCGGAGCGGACCAGCGGGCGGCGTCCAGGTCGTCGAAGCCGACGATGCTCACGTCGTCGGGGACCCGCGCGCCGCGCTCGTAGAGCGCCTCGTAGGCGCCGAGGGCCATCTGGTCGGCGCAGGCGAAGACGGCGGTGGGCGGGCGGGAGAGGTCGAGCAGGGCGTTCATCTCCCGGTATCCGGACGGCGCGTTGAAGTCGCCGTGCCGGACGTAACCGGCGGGGATCTTGCGGCCCGCCGCGTTCATCGCGGCGCGGTAGCCGTCGACGCGGGCCCGGCTGCACGGCACGGTGGGCTGGCCACCGATCACCGCGATCCGGTCGTGGCCGAGGCCGAGCAGGTGCTCGGTGGCGGCGACGCCACCGGCCCAGTTCGTCGCGCCGACGGACGGGATGCCCGCGCCGGGCTGCCCGGCCGGGTCGATGATGACCACCGGGATGCCCAACTCGTCGAGTTGGCTCTGCTGGCTGGGGGAGAGGTCGGAGAGCACCAGCAGCACCCCGTCGCAGCGGCGGGCGGAGAGCTGCTCGATCCAGCGCCGGTCGGGGCGGGTGCGGTGCCGGCCGTGCACGGCGGAGACCACCACGCCCATGCCGGCCCGGTAGGCCAGCTCCTCCACGCCGTCGAGGATCTGCATCGCCCACGGGCTGCCGAGGTCGCGGAAGACCAGGTCGATGAGGCCGGCGCCACCGGAGGAGGTGGCCCGCCGGGCCGTGTAGCCGCGCCGGTCGAGCAGGTCCTGCACCTTCTGCCGGGTGGTGGGCGCGACGTCCGGGCGGCCGTTGAGCACCTTCGAGACGGTGGGCACGGACACGCCCGCGGCGGCCGCGATCTCCGACAGGGTCGCCCGCGTCTCCGGCATGCCACTCTCCTCGGCCGATCGATGTGCCCTGCCCTCGATCGTATCCCGAAAGTTTCGAAAACTGCGCACCCACGTGTCCGATCCGTTAGATTCCGCCGCCGTTCCATCGACAGCGACCCCTTGACCCGATCTCGCGGCGCTGCCTAGTCTGCCTCGAAATCGAAACTTTCCCGAAACTTATCGAGGCATCCGGTCCGGCGCGGCCGGGTCGTGAGAGGACGGTGATCGGCCATGCGTCGTCGCGATTTCCTGGGTGGTACGGCCGCAGCCCTGCTCAGCACCGGCGTGCTGGGCTCGCTCGCCGCGTGCGGCAGCTCCGGACCGGGCGGCGGTGACCAGCTTCAGCTCTGGGCCCTGCAGGACGCCGAATACCAGAAGGTGGTCAAGCCCGCCATCGACGCCTACAACTCCGGCGCCGACAACAAGATCCAGTTCACCACGTACGTCAACGACGCCTACAAGCAGAAGCTCCAGGTCGCGATGGGGTCGCCGCAGGCGCCGGACGTCTTCTTCAACTGGGGCGGCGGCAACCTCGCCCAGTTCGTCAAGGCCGGCCAGGTGGTCGACCTGACCGACCGGACCGCCGACCTGTCCGCCGCGTTCCTGCCCAGCGTGCTGTCGGTGGGGCAGGTCGACGGCCGGCAGTACGCCCTGCCGATGAACGGCATCCAGCCGGTGATCCTCTACTACCACAAGGGCGTCTTCGCCGCCGCCGGGCTCCAGCCGCCGAAGACGTACGACCAGCTGCTGGCCGTGGTCGACGCGCTCAAGGCCAAGGGGGTCACCCCGATCGCGCTGCCCGGCTCGCAGGGCTGGACCGAACTGATGTACCTGGAGTACCTGCTCGACCGGGTCGGCGGGCCCGACAAGTTCGCCGCGATCGCCGCCGGCACGGCCGGCGCCTGGTCGGACCCGGCGGTGGTGCGGGCCGCCACGACGTGCCAGGAGCTGGCGAAGCGGGGCGCGTTCGGCGCGAACTTCGCCTCGATCAACTACGACAACTCCGGCGCCTCCAAGCTCTTCGCCACCGGCAAGGCGGCCATGTTCCTCATGGGCAGCTGGGAGTACTCCACCCAGCTGACCAACAACCCGACCTTCGTCAAGGACGGCAAGCTCGGCTGGCTGCCCTTCCCGACAGTCGCCGACGGCGCCGGCGACCCGACGGCGGTGGTCGGCAACCCGAGCAACTACTACTCGGTGTCCGCCAGCTCCAAGCACGCCGACACGGCGGTCGACTTCCTGAAGAAGACCCTGACCTCCGAGTCGTACGTCACGGGGCTGATCGCCGCCGGACAGGTGCCGGCGGTCAAGGGCGTGGAGACCAAGCTGGCCGGCACCCCGGGCGCCGAGTTCACCACCTTCACCTACCAGCTGGTGTCCGGCGCGTCGTCGTTCACCCAGTCCTGGGACCAGGCGCTGCCGCCCTCGGTCAGCAGCGAGCTGCTGACCAACCTGCAGAAGCTCTTCCTCGCCCAGCTCACCCCGGCGGACTTCGTCGCCGCGATGGGGAAGGCGCGGTGACCGCGGCCGTGCCGGCCCTCGGCCGCGCCC
>NZ_JAEVHN010000455.1:0-5076 GCF_016803375.1 Micromonospora sp. 4G55 | reverse complement strand
ACGCGACCCTGCTCGCCGCGCCGGCCGCAGTGGTGCTGCTCGCGCTGGTCGCTGGCCGCTGGTGAAGCTCGCCGCGGACAGCCTCTACACCGGCTCGGGGCTCGGCGACGGGCGCAGCTTCGCCGGGCTGGACAACTACGTCACGGCGCTGACCGACCCGGGCATCCGGGCGGCGGCCGGGCGGACCCTGGCGTACACGCTCATCGTGGTCACGGCCGAGCTGGTGCTCGGCCTGGCGGTGGCGCTGCTGTTCCACCGGCTCGGGCCGAAGGCCCGGATCCTGCAGACGCTGTTCCTCTACCCGCTGATGATCGCGCCGGTGGTCGCCGGCCTGCTCTGGCGGTTCCTGATGATCGACAACGTCGGCATCGTCAACGAGTTGCTCACCCGGGTCGGCATCCTCGACAACCCGGGCGACGTGTCCTGGCTCAGCGACCCCGACCTGGTGCTCTTCTCGGTGGCGCTGCCGGACATCTGGCTCACCACCTCGTTCATGACCCTGGTGCTGTACGCCGGTCTCCAGGCCATCCCGCCGGACCTGTACGAGGCGGCCCGCCTCGACGGCGCCCGCGGGCTGCGGCTGCTGGTCAGCGTGACCCTGCCGCTGCTGCGGCCGGTGATCGCGGTGGCGCTGATCATTCGGGGCGTGGACGCCGCCCGGGCGTTCGACGTGATCCTCGTCCAGACCGACGGTGGCCCGCAGTCGGCCTCGGAGACGTTGAGCCTGACCATCTACAAGACGATGGTCAGCTACAACGACCCCGGCACGGCCGCCGCCACCAGCACCCTGTTCATGATCGTCATGATGGTGGTCGCGATGGTCGCGGTGCTGACCATCTGGCGACCGGGTCGGGAGTCCTGATGTCCCCTGTGCTCGCCCGGCGGTGCAGGACCGCCCTGCTCTGGACCGCCGCCGTCGCGGTCGTGGCGCTCTACGGATTCCCGTTCGTCTACCTGGTGCTCACCTCGTTCAAGCCGGCCACCGACGCGATCGCCGTTCCGCCGACCGTGCTGCCCCAACGGTTCAGCCTGGACAACTACCTCACCGCGCTGAACGGCCGGGGGTGACCGCGTCCTTCGTCAACAGCGTGAGCACCGCGCTCATCGCCACCCTGCTGTCGATGGCCCTCGCGGTGCCGGCGGCCTGGGGCATCACCCGGTACCGCACCCGCACTGGGCGGCTGCTGATGGCCGGCTCGCTGCTGGTCCGGATGGCGCCGGCGGTGGCGATCGGCATCCCGCTGGTCACCATCCTCGGCGCGGTCGGTCTCACCGACACTCCCACCGGCCTCGCGCTGGCCCAGACCACGGTGGCGCTGCCCCTGTCGATCTGGCTGCTGGCCAGCTTCTTCGAGGGGGTGCCCCGGGAGATCGAGGAGGCCGCGCTGGTCGACGGCTGCGGCCGGTTCGCCGCGCTGCTGCGGGTCATCCTGCCGGTGGTCTCCGGCGGTGTGGCGGTCACCGCGATCTTCGCCTTCCTGGCCTCCTGGAACGAGTTCCTCTTCGCCCTGCTGCTCACCTCGATCCGGGCCCAGACCACCCCGATCGCGATCGCCAACTTCCAGAGCCAGTTCGGCCTCGACTGGGGTCCGATGACGGCGCTGGCCACGCTCTACTCCGTACCCGCGGTCGTCCTGACGCTGCTGCTGCAACGCCGGATCGTCGCCGGGCTCAGCCTCGGCGCGGTCAAGGGCTGACCGCCGCTCCTCCTCGCACAACCCGAAAGGAACCCCATGTCGTTCTGGCGACCCACCAGCCCCCTCGCGGGACTCTCCCGGGTCAAGGCCGGCCGATCCAGGCGCGAGTCGAGCTGGGACCGCACCGGCGGCAACCGCGACTTCGCCGTCGTGCCGCCCGGCGGGACCCACGTCCTCGCCGACATCACCGGCACCGGCATCATCGAGCACATCTGGCTGACCACCCGCTGCTACTCCCCGCAGTACCTGCGCAAGCTGGTCATCGAGATGTACTGGGACGGCGAGGAGAACCCGAGCGTCCGCAGCCCGCTGGGCGACTTCTTCGGCGTCGGGCACGCCGCCTGCACGCACTACGTGTCGCTGCCGCTGTCGATGGTGTTCGGCCCGCGCCGGGGCCCGAAGGGGCCCTTCGCCGCCGCGATGAACTCGTACTTCCCGATGCCGTTCGGCAGCCACGCGAAGATCGTCATCCGCAACGAGAGCGACCAGCCGATCGAGAACCTCTTCTACTATGTCGACTACGAGCTCACCGACGAGGCGAAGCCGGACGAGGTGGCCTACTTCCACGCGTACTACCGGCAGGAGAAGCCCTGCACGCCGGTGCCGAACGGGCTCGCCCCGGGCGAGGTGCCGGCCCCGTGGGACCTTCCCGGCACCAACCTCACCGGCGAGGAGAACTACGTCATCCTCGACGCCGAGGGCGGCGCCGGTCACTACGTCGGCTGCGTGCTCAGCATCGACAACCACAACGCCTCCAACCAGCCGTACACCTGGCCGGGCGAGGGCGACGACATGATCTTCATTGACGGCGAGCAGTGGCCGCCGTCGCTGCACGGCACCGGCACCGAGGACTACTTCAACGCCGCCTGGGGCTTCCCCAGCGGGGCGTACGCCGGGCCGTACCACGGCATCAGCCTCGCCAGCAGCCCGCAGGAGCACTTCGGCCTGTGGAGCATGTACCGCTTCCACATCGAGGACCCGGTGCGGTTCACCAGCTCGATCAAGGTGACCATCGAGCACGGGCACGCCAACGACCAGGGCAACGACTTCTCGTCCGTGGCCTACTGGTACCAGCACCACCCGCACAAGCCGCTGCTGGAGCTGCCTCCGGTCGAGCAGCGGCTGCCGCGCCGGTGGCCCGAGCACGGCCTGTGGGACGAGTGACCGGTCCGATACCGTTGTCCGGATCCCGGCGTCCCGTGCGGACCAGCGGGCCCCGGCGGAGCACTGTGATGGTGGGCTGATGGGACAGAAGGCGAGCATCCGGGACGTCGCCGCCGCGGCGGGCGTCTCGGTGACCACCGTGTCCCACGTGCTCAACAACAAGTCCGGCACCCGGGTCAGCCCGGAGACCCGCGAACGTGTCGAGTCGGCGGCCCGCCAGCTCGGCTACGCGGCGAACGGGCTGGCCCGCGGGCTGCGGCTGCAGCGCTCGCACACCCTGGGCCTGCTCAGCGACGTCATCGCGACCACCCCGCACGCCGGCCGGATCATCCTCGGCGCGCAGGAGACGGCCTCGGCGCGCGGCTGGGTGCTCATGCTGCTCACCACCGGGGGTGACCCGGAGGTCGAGCGGCGGGAAATCCACGCCCTGGCGCAGCACCGGGTGGACGGCGTGCTCTACGCGACCATGTACCACCAGGTGGTGCGGGTCCCCGAGGAGTTGCGCCCGATGCCGGTGGTGCTGCTCGACGCGGCCAGCGCCGATCCGAGCCTGCCGTCGGTGGTGCCGGACGAGACCGGTGGTGGTCGGGTCGCCGTACGGGAACTGCTCGCGAACGGGCACCGCCGGATCGGCTTCGTCACCAACACCGACGACATCCCCGCCACCCGTGGCCGGCTGCTGGGCTACCAGGAGGCGCTGCGGGAGGTGGGGGTGCCGTACCGGCCCGAGCTGGTGCGCGCCGAGGTCTCCGACACCCAAGGCGGCCACCGGGCGGCCCGGGAGCTGCTCGACCGCCCGGAGCGCCCCACCGCGCTGTTCTGCTTCAACGACCGGATGGCGATGGGCGCCTATCGGGCGGCGACCGAACTGGGCCTACGGATCCCCGACGACCTGTCGGTGATCGGCTTCGACAACCAGGAACTCATCGCCGAAGGGCTGTTCCCCGGTCTCACCACGGTGGCGCTGCCGCACTACGAGATGGGCGCCTGGGCGGTCGAGGAAATGGTCGAGCTGCTCAACCAGCCCAAGGGCACCCGCCGGCGTGCCGCCCGGCAGGTCGTCATGCCCTGCCCGCTGGTCCGCCGCGACTCGGTCGGCGCCCCGCCCGCCTGATCTCCCGCGTACCCCGTCGGTCTCCCCCGCCGACGCACCCCGCCGCCCGTATGCGGCGACCGACCCCCGCCGCCCGCGCGGCATCGAGAGGAACCATCGTGCTGCGACTTCCCGACGCCTGGATCTGGGACTTCTGGTTCGCCCGCGAGGGCGACATCCACCACCTGTTCTTCCTGCGCGCCTCCCGGGCACTCGGCGACCCGGACCGGCGGCACTTCCGGGCCAGCGTCGGCCACGCCGTCTCCACCGACCTGCGGCACTGGACCCAGCTCGCCGACGCCCTGGTCCCCGCCGACCGGCCCGCCTTCGACGACGTCGCCACCTGGACCGGCTCGGTGCTGCCCGGTCCGGACGGCCGGTGGCACATGTTCTACACCGGCGCCGGCAGCACGAGCGGGCCCTGGTCCAACGGATCGGGCTGGCCACCTCGGCCGACCTGGTCACCTGGGAGCGGCACCCGGCCTCGCCGGTGCTCACCGCCGCCGGCCGCTGGTACGAGCGGTTCGGCGACTCCACCTGGCAGGACGAGGCCTGGCGCGACCCGTGGGTGTTCGCCGACCCGGACGGTGACGGCTGGCACATGCTGATCACCGCGCGGGCCAACGAGGGTCCCGTCGACGACCGGGGCGTCATCGCGCACGCCCGCTCGCACGACCTGGTGCACTGGGCGGCGCAACCCCCGATCACCGCGCCGGGCAGCGGCTTCGGTCACCTGGAGGTGCCCCAGGTCGAGATCGTCGACGGCCGGCCGATCCTGCTCTTCTCCTGCCTGCGCGACCAGCTCGCTGAGCGGTGCCGCGACGCCCGCGCCTGCGGCGTCTGGGCGGTGCCGGGCGAATCGCTGCTCGGCCCGTTCGACGCCACGAAGGCGCAGCGGCTCACCGACGACAGCCTCTACAGCGGACGCCTGGTCCGCGACAACGACGGCCGGTGGCAGCTGCTGGCCTTCCTCCACCACGACGAGGGGGGCCGGTTCGTCGGCGAACTGAGCGACCCGATCCCGCTCCGGGTCACCGGCGACGGCACCGTCGTCCTCGGCGACGCCGCGCCGGGCACGCCGTACTCGGTGCACGGCCGCCGGGACGTCGCGCCGGCCGGGCC
>NZ_JAEVHN010000454.1:0-5084 GCF_016803375.1 Micromonospora sp. 4G55 | reverse complement strand
GCCGAGAGCCGGCCCGGCGACGTCCCCCCCGGTGTCGCGGTGCCCGGCGCCGAGCCGCCGGAGGTCGCGCCGGAGCCGCGTACCCGTCGTCGGCGGGCCGCGCTCTCCGCGCCCACCGTGCTGTTCAATGGCCCCGCTGCCCGAGGAGCTGCCGGCCGTCCGCGTGGTCGAGCCCGGCCCGGCGGCGGCCGAGGAAGCGGTCGAAGAGCCGGCCGAGACCGGTCGTCGGCGTCGCCGCGGTCGCCGCGAGGTCGAGCCGGTCGAGGTGCTCGAGGTCGAGGAGGAGCCCACCGGCGAGGCCGAGGAGGCCGCCGAGGCCGAGGAAGAGGACGAGGACGAGAGCGCGGCGGCCCGCCGTCGCCGTCGTCGTGGTCGCCGGGGCCGCGGTCGCGGCAAGGGCGGCGCCGAGGACAGCGACGAGGAGGAGGCCGAGGAGGCCGTCCAGGCCGAGGCCGAGGGCGGCGAGGCCGAGGAGCCCGAGGAAGAGGAGGGTGAAGGCGACGGGCTGACCCGCCGCCGGCGCCGTCGTCGCCGCCGGGGCGCCGGGGACGTCGAGGGGGGCGCCGAGGACGGCGTGCCCACCGTGGTCAAGATCCGTGAGCCGCGCAAGGCCGTCGACGAGGTGCAGGGCGTCTCCGGCTCGACCCGGCTGGAGGCCAAGCGCCAGCGCCGTCGGGACGGCCGCGAGCAGCGCCGTACCCGGCCGCCGATCCTCAGCGAGTCGGAGTTCCTGGCCCGCCGGGAGGCGGTCGACCGGGTGATGGCGGTACGCCAGCGCGGCGACCGCACCCAGATCGCGGTCCTGGAGGACGGCGTGCTGGTCGAGCACTACGTCACCCGCAACTCCTCCGGCACCATGGCCGGCAACGTCTACCTCGGCAAGGTGCAGAACGTCCTGCCCAGCATGGAGGCGGCGTTCGTCGACATCGGGCGCGGCCGCAACGCCGTGCTGTACGCCGGCGAGGTCAACTGGGACACCAGCGGCCTGGAGGGGCGGGCCCGCTCGATCGAGCAGGCGCTGCGTTCCGGCGACTCGGTGCTGGTGCAGGTGACCAAGGACCGATCGGGCACAAGGGCGCCCGGCTGACCAGCCACATCGCGCTCTCCGGCCGGCACCTGGTCTACGTGCCGAACGGCAACGCCTCCGGCATCAGCCGGAAGCTGCCGGACACCGAGCGCAAGCGGCTGCGGGACGTGCTCAAGAAGCTGGTGCCGGACGGCGCCGGCGTGATCGTCCGAACCGCCGCCGAGGGCGCGAGCGAGGACGAGCTGGCCCGCGACGTCAAGCGGCTCCAGGCCCAGTGGGAGGACATCCAGGCCAAGCGCCGAGGGCGGCGCCCCGGTGCTGCTCTACGAGGAGCCGGACCTGGTCATCCGGGTCGTCCGGGACCTGTTCAACGAGGACTTCCGGGATCTGGTCATCGAGGGCGAGCAGTCGTACGACATGGTCGAGTCGTACCTGTCGCACGTCTCGCCCGACCTGGTCGCCCGGCTGCGCCGGCACGTCGGCACCACCGACATCTTCGCCGAGTACCGGATCGACGAGCAGATCATCAAGGGGCTGGACCGGAAGGTCTTCCTCCCCTCCGGCGGGTCGCTGGTCATCGACCGCACCGAGGCGATGACCGTCATCGACGTCAACACCGGCAAGTACACCGGCTCCGGGGGCAACCTGGAGGAGACGGTCACCCGCAACAACCTGGAGGCGGCCGAGGAGATCGTGCGCCAGCTCCGGCTGCGCGACCTCGGCGGCATCGTGGTGATCGACTTCATCGACATGGTGCTGGAGTCGAACCGCGAGCTGGTGCTGCGCCGGCTGACCGAGTGCCTGGGCCGGGACCGGACCAAGCACCAGGTCACCGAGATCACCTCGCTCGGCCTGGTGCAGATGACCCGCAAGCGGATCGGCGCGGGCCTGCTGGAGGCGTTCAGCGAGACCTGCGAGTGCTGCAAGGGCCGCGGCCTGATCATCCACACCGAGCCGGTGCCGGAGAAGCCGCGCGCCGGCGCCGGTGCGGGGGAGAAGGTCAAGGCCGGTCGCCTCCTCGGTGGCCCGCCGCCCCGGCGACCGAGCAGACCGGCGCGTCGTCGCGGCGGCGCTCGCGCAAGGCCGCCGCCGCGCCGGAGCGCACGGTGGTGGAGACCACCGAGGCCGCCGACGTGGACCGGGTGGCCGAGGCGGAGGCCGAGTACCACGACACGATGGGCTACGACCTGTCCCGGTACGAGACGGAGACGCCGGCCGCGCCGGCGGTCGCCGACAGCCTGGAGGGCGAGTCGGCCCGGCTGGCCGGGGCGGACGACCCGGACGCGCTGGGCGACACCGAGGAGGAGAGCGGCGAGGGCGGCACCGGCCGGCGCCGGTCCCGCCGCGGCGGCCCCCGTCGGCGGACCCGCCCCTGACGGGCTGACCAGCCCGACGTTTCGCGGGGCCCCTTCCCCGGCAACAGTGCCGGCGGGAGGGGCCCTGTCGCGTTCTCCGGCCCCGGCTACGATCGGTCACCCCCGGCTAGGAGAAGACAATGCGCCGCCTGCTTGCCGCCACCCTGGTGACCGCCGTCCTGCTGACCGGCTCCGGCTGCTCCGGCGACCGGTCCGACGAGGCCGCCCCGGCCACCACCGGCCCGTCCGCCGGGCCGTCGGCCACCTCGACCCTGCTGCCGTCCGCCCCGGTCAGCGTCGCCCCGGCGGGAGGCAACGGGCCGCAGGTCTGCGCCGCCGCCGAGCAGGCCTCCTCGGCGGCCGTGCGGACGTACGTCGAGGAACTGGGCAAGATGATCGCCGCAGTCGGCGCCAACGACAGCACCGGGGCGGAAACCGCCCGGAAACGGGCCGAGTCGGCGCTGACCAGCTGGCGGTCGGCGCTGCAGGAGCAGTCCGCCCGGGCCACCGACCCGCAGTTGAAGACCCTGCTCACCGACCTGGCCACCGAGGTCGGCACCCTCGGCGCCGACGTCGAGTCGATCGACGAGACCGAGCTCGACCGCCTCCAGCAGCGTCTCGACCAGCTCTGCGGGCGCTGACCGGCGGGCCCGGTTTGGGTGTCACCCGGTCCATGGCGTAGGCTTGCCTGCGGCGCACTTTGGTGTGCCGAGTTCCCGCGTGCCCGCGCCGCCGGTGTCACTGCTACCCGGCGAGTTGCCGTGGGAACGACCAGCCAGCAGCCTCAACGACAGGGAGTCCGCCTCCGATGTACGCGATCGTCAAGACCGGCGGCAAGCAGTACAAGGTCGCCGAGGGCGACGTGATCGAGGTCGAGAAGCTCGCCGGTGCCCCCGGCGACGCGGTGAAGCTCACCGCGGTGCTCCTCGTCGACGGTGACGACCTGGTGACCGACGCGGCGAAGCTCGCCTCGGTCGCGGTGTCCGGCGAGATCGCCGCGCACACCAAGGGCCCGAAGATCCGGATCCACAAGTTCAAGAACAAGACCGGCTACCACAAGCGCCAGGGTCACCGCCAGCCGCTGACCCAGGTCAAGGTGACCGGCATCTCCAGCGGGAAGTAGGTCGTCCTCCAATGGCTCACAAAAAGGGTGCGTCCAGCTCGCGTAACGGTCGTGACTCCGCGGCCCAGCGACTCGGCGTGAAGCGCTTCGGTGGTCAGGTCGTCAGCGCGGGTGAGATCCTCATCCGTCAGCGTGGCACCAAGTTCCACCCCGGTGACCTGGTCGGCCGCGGCGGAGACGACACGCTCTTCGCGCTGGCTGCCGGTGCGGTCCAGTTCGGCACCAAGCGCGGTCGCAAGACCGTCAGCATCGTGCCGCAGCAGTAATTCTCCGGCAAAGCGGGCCGCGGACCTCGGGTCCCGGCCCGCTTCGTCTTTTCGCACGCGGGGGCGTACCCCGCTGGAAGGATTGGCGTCGTGACGACGTTCGTTGACCGGGTCGTCCTGCACATGCAGGCCGGCGACGGCGGGCACGGCTGTGCCTCGATCCACCGGGAGAAGTTCAAGCCGTTCGGCGGCCCGGACGGGGGCAACGGCGGGCACGGCGGCAGCGTGTCGCTGGTGGTCGACCCGCAGGTGACCACGCTGCTGGACTTCCACTTCCGCCCGCACCTGAAGGCCGAGAACGGCAAGGGCGGGGCCGGCTCGAACCGCGACGGCGCCAACGGCCACGACCTGGTGATCAAGGTGCCGAACGGCACCGTGGTGCAGACCCTCGACGGCGAGGTGCTGGCCGACCTGGTCGGAGTCGGCACCACCTTCGAGGCGGCCCGGGGCGGTCGCGGCGGTCGCGGCAACGCGTCGCTGGCCAACGCCCGGCGCAAGGCTCCCGGCTTCGCCGAGCTGGGCGAGCCGGGCGACCGGCTGGACGTGGTGCTGGAGCTCAAGAGCGTCGCCGACGTCGGTCTGGTGGGCTTCCCGTCCGCCGGCAAGTCGTCGCTGATCGCGGTGATCTCCGCGGCCAAGCCGAAGATCGCCGACTACCCCTTCACCACCCTGGTGCCGAACCTCGGCGTGGTCCGGGTCGACAACCACACCTTCACCGTCGCCGACGTGCCGGGCCTGATCCCCGGCGCGGCCACCGGCCGGGGGCTGGGGCTGGAGTTCCTCCGCCACGTCGAGCGCTGCGCCGTGCTGGTGCACGTGGTCGACACCGCGACGCTGGAGCCGGGCCGCGACCCGCTCGCCGACATCGACGCCATCGAGGCCGAGCTCACCCAGTACGGCGGTCTCGCCGACCGGCCGCGGCTGGTCGCCCTCAACAAGATCGACGTGCCGGACGGGCGGGATCTCGCCGAGATCGTCCGGCCGGACCTGGAGGCGCGCGGCTTCCAGGTGTTCGAGGTCTCCACGGCCACCCGCGAGGGGCTCAAGGAGCTGATGTTCGCGATGGCCGAGGTCGTCGAGCAGGGCCGGAAGGCGGCTCCGCCGGCCGAGCCGACCCGGATCGTCATCCGCCCGAAGGCGGTGGACGACGCCGGCTTCACGATCGACGTGGAGGAGGACGGCTCCTTCACGGTGCGCGGTGTCCGGCCCGAGCGCTGGGTCCGGCAGACGAACTTCGACAACGACGAGGCGATCGGCTTCCTCGCCGACCGGCTCGCCCGCCTCGGCGTCGAGGAGAAGCTCGCCAAGGTCGG
>NZ_JAEVHN010000453.1:0-5087 GCF_016803375.1 Micromonospora sp. 4G55 | reverse complement strand
GGCGGGACGGCGGGGCTGATCAGGGGTGACCGAGGACATCCGGGTCTACTCTGGCACGCCGCGCGGGCGGCGGCTGCCCGGCGGCCCCACCTGACCCCGGCGAGTTCCGTGATCCACCGGTTTCCGGACCGGATTCCGGTCTAGCCTCGGCGCAGGACGCGACTGCAGTCGCGGCACGAAGCGCTGGGAGGAAGCCGTGAACGCTCCGTACCCGCCGCCCCCGCCGCCGCCGGCGGCCGGCAAGGACCGCACCACGCTGTGGGGCGTGCTCGGCATCGTGCTGGGCCTGATCTGCTGCGGCATCCTGGGCATCGTCTTCGGTTATCTGTCGATTCGCGACGCGAAGCGGTACGGCCAGTCGCCGGTGCTCGGCTACCTGGCGATCGCCTTCGGCGTGCTCAACATCATCGGTACCGCGATCTGGCGGGCCAGCGGGACCTACCCGCTCTGGGACGACTGAGGGGGCCGACCGTCGCCGGCCGACCCCCTCGGTGTCTCACCCGTCCGCTCGGCGGCGGACGGTGCTGCTACCGGCGCTCAGCGGCCCACGGTGCTTGCTACCGGCCGCTCAGCGGCCGGCCATGAGCTCCCGCATCAGCTTGGCGGTCTCAGTCGGCGTCTTGCCGACCTTGACGCCGACGGCCTCCAGGGCCGCCTGCTTCGCCTCGGCGGTGCCCGCCGAGCCGGAGATGATCGCGCCGGCGTGCCCCATGGTCTTGCCGGGGGGCGCGGTGAAGCCGGCGATGTAGCCGACCACCGGCTTGGTGACGTTGGCCTTGATGAACTCCGCGGCCCGCTCCTCGGCGTCGCCGCCGATCTCACCGATCATCACGATGGCGTCGGTCTCCGGGTCGGCCTCGAACGCGGCGAGGGCGTCGATGTGGGTGGTCCCGATGATCGGGTCACCGCCGATGCCGACGCAGGTCGAGAAGCCGATGTCCCGCAGCTCGTACATCATCTGGTAGGTCAGCGTGCCGCTCTTGCTGACCAGGCCGATCCGGCCGGAGCCGGTGATGTCGGCCGGGATGATGCCGGCGTTGGACGCGCCCGGCGAGGCGATGCCCGGGCAGTTCGGGCCGATGATCCGGGTCTTCTCACCCTTGCTCACGTTGTACGCCCAGAAGGCGGCGGTGTCGTGCACCGGGACGCCCTCGGTGATCACCACGGCCAGCGGGATCTCGGCGTCGATCGCCTCGACCACGGCGCCCTTGGTGAACTGCGGCGGCACGAAGATGACCGTGACGTCGGCCCCGGTCTCCTTCATCGCGTCCGCGACGGAGGCGAAGACCGGCAGCTCAGCGCCGTCGAAGTCGACCGTCTGGCCCGCCTTGCGCGGGTTGACGCCGCCGACCACGTTGGTGCCCGCGGCGAGCATCCGCCGGGTGTGCTTGGAACCCTCGGAACCGGTCATCCCCTGGACGATGACCTTCGAGTCCTTGGTCAGCCAGATAGCCATGATCAGACCCCCGCAGCTGCCAGCTCGGCGGCCCGCTCGGCCGCGCCGTCCATGGTGTCGACCCGCTGGATCAGCGGGTTGTTCGCGCCGTCGAGGATGGCCCGACCGGCCTCGGCGTTGTTGCCGTCGAGACGGACCACGAGCGGCTTGGTGGCCTTCTCGCCCCGCTGCTCGAGCAGCGCCAGCGCCTGCACGATGCCGTTGGCGACCGCGTCGCAGGCGGTGATGCCGCCGAAGACGTTGACGAAGACGCTCTTCACCGACGGGTCGGAGAGCACGATCTCCAGGCCGTTCGCCATCACCTCGGCGCTCGCGCCACCGCCGATGTCGAGGAAGTTCGCCGGCTTGACGTTGCCGTGCCGCTCGCCCGCGTACGCGACCACGTCGAGCGTGGACATGACCAGGCCCGCGCCGTTGCCGATGATGCCGACCTCGCCGTCGAGCTTGACGTAGTTGAGGTCCTTCTCCTTGGCGGCCTGCTCCAGCGGGTCCACCGCGGCCTGGTCGACCAGGGCCTCGTGGTCGGGGTGCCGGAACCCGGCGTTCTCGTCGAGGGTGATCTTGGCGTCGAGCAGCAGCAGCTTGCCCTCGCCCGTCTTGGCCAGCGGGTTCACCTCGACCAGCGTGGCGTCCTCGGCGACGAATGCCTTCCACAGGCCCACCGCGACCTCGACGACCTGGTCGGCGACCTCGGCCGGGAAGCCGGCGGCGTCGACGATCTCGCGGGCCTTCGCCTCGTCCACGCCCTTGACGGCGTCGATCGGGGCCTTGACCACCTTGTCGGGGGTGTCCGCGGCGACCTGCTCGATGTCCATGCCGCCGGCGACGCTGGCGATGCAGAGGAAGGTGCGGTTCGCCCGGTCGAGCAGGTACGAGAAGTAGTACTCCTCGGCCACGTCCGCGGTCACGGTGATCATGACCTTGTGGACGGTGTGACCCTTGATGTCCATGCCGAGGATGTCGGTGGCACGGGCCACCGTCTCCTCCGCGCCCTCGGCCAGCTTGACGCCGCCGGCCTTGCCTCGGCCGCCGACCTTCACCTGCGCCTTGACGACCACCCGACCGCCGAGGCGTTCGGCGATCGCGCGGGCCTCCTCCGGGGTAGTGGCGACGCCGCCGGCGAGCACGGGCAACCCGTGCCGCTCGAACAGGTCCCGCCCCTGGTACTCGTACAGGTCCACGATTGCGCGTCCCGTCCCGTCTCCGCGGCGCGCCGTCGCGCCGCCACCAGCGTTGTGGAAACTCCGTTGACGCCCGTCATCAGTTGAAACGGGCCATCGGCCGCAGCCTAGCGAGATGAGCACCAGCGGCAACCGAGCGGGTGCGCGGTGTGCGGTAATGCACAGCGCGCCGCCCACGACTCGCCGGTACGCGGACCCGGTCGGCAACCGCCGGGAAGGATGTCGCCGACGACGCGTAACCCCCTGGTGGGGGCGTCGTTGAGTCTGATGTCGGAGCGCTGATTCAGCGCGAGGACGGGAGCGGCCGATGCCCTGTCGGTCGAGGGGTGGCGGCGGGGCATCGTGCATAGAAGGGCCGGGCGTGTGAGGGGTGCGTCCGGCCCTTCCCCCGTGCCCGGATCCGGCCGGCCCTCCCCAGCGCCGCCGGCAGCTCCCGACCCACTCCAGGTACGCGAATGGCGGCATCCACCGGATGCCGCCACCTGTGCGAGCTGGAGTCGATCAGGGCGCCGGGCGCGGGCCCGGCGGTGGCGCAGTCGTCAGGCGACGGACTGGGCCACGTTCCCCCGGACCCACTCGACGATCGACTGGGTCGTCGCGCCCGGGGTGAAGATCTTCGCCACGCCGAGCTGCTGGAGCTCGGGGATGTCGGCGTCCGGGATGATGCCGCCGCCGAAGACGACGATGTCCCGGGCGTCCCGCTCGGCGAGCAGCTCCAGCACCCGCCGGAAGAGCGTCATGTGCGCCCCGGAGAGCACGGAGAGGCCGACCGCGTCGGCGTCCTCCTGGATGGCGGTCTCCACGATCTGCTCCGGCGTCTGGTGCAGGCCGGTGTAGATGACCTCCATGCCGGCGTCGCGCAGGGCACGCGCGACCACCTTGGCGCCACGGTCGTGGCCGTCGAGGCCCGGCTTCGCGACGACGACCCGGATACGAGAGCTCATCAGCGCACACCTTTCACGGGCTCCGCGGCTATCACCTGAACGAACGGTAACCCGCCCGGTCGGAGGCGGGAAATCCGGGCCGCACCCCTACCGTCCGGCGGCCCCCCGAGAAAGCCGGACGCCTCCGCCGAACGGTCACTCTGCGCGACGAACGGGCAGTAACGGGGACGGCCGTCCGGCGTACCGAGCTATGACAATGATGGACGGAAAGGGACAGAAAGACTCACCGATTCGGCGGTTCCGCTTGTGACCGGCGCGGCGGAGGGCTAACGTGTCCACGGTTGTCATCAGGTCCACCGACGGGTGACGACGCGACCAACGGACGTTCGACCGAGCTGCACCGAACGGCCGGAGATCGCATCGGATCCCCGACAACGGAGGGTGTGCGTGCGCCAGCGCCTGTCGTCTGAGCCCGATAGATATCGCGGCCGCCGTCGCGTACCCACCCCCCCGCGGAGCCGCTACGCGGCGGTCGTCACCACCGCGTTCGTCGGCGCCGGCATCGTCGCACTGGGCGCGAACGCGCTCCCCGACGCCAAGAGCGTGAGCCCGTCGGTCCTCGACGAGCTCAAGCAGGCCTCGATCACCAGCCAGGACGCGGCGGCCCGCGCCGACGCGGCCGACCGTGCCTCCCGCGACACCAACCGGGACGCCGAGGTCAACGCCGGCGACCAGGACCCGTGGCTGCTGCCCCTGCAGGGCTACGACTTCAACTCCCCGTACGGGATGCGCTGGGGCAAGCTGCACACCGGCATCGACCTGGTCGCTGCCGAGGGCACTCCCTACGTCGCCATCCACTCCGGCACCGTCACCAAGGCCGGCTGGTTCGGCGGGTACGGCTACGCCGTGATCGTCCAGCACGCCGACGGCAGCGAGGCCATCTACGGCCACTCCTCCTCCGTGAACGTCAAGGAGGGGCAGCAGGTCAAGGCGGGCGACCAGCTCGGCCTGGTCGGCAACACCGGCCACTCGTACGGCTCCCACCTGCACCTCGAGATCCATGTCAAGGGCGAGCCGCTGGACCCGGTGCCGTGGCTCCAGGAGCGCGGAGTGGACATCAAGCTGCAAGTCGAGGCATATTACAGCGAGGTAGCGGCTTCCTGACGCTCCGTATCGCCTGATGACCGCCCGGATCGAACGATCCGGGCGGTTTTTCGTGCGCCGAAGTCTGCCGGGTCACAGTCAGGACTGTGAGCGACGCCACCGCCACCCAAGATCAGCTATCGGGGCAGAGACGGCCATTCCGCCACAATGGCGGACAGTTGCCCCGACGGCCGCCGACGGCCCTGCGGTACCGGTACCCACCGCGGACCCGGTCGACACCCAGGATGGGCAGGTCCCAGCCCCCTGAGTGTGAAGGTCAGCCGTGCAGGAAGACACCCCCACCCGGAACGAGAAGACCGTGGCCGCCCCGGCCCGGCACCGGCTGCCGGCAGGCGGCGCGGCGGGCGCGCTCTCGTCGTCGGCGCGGTCGCGCTGGTCGGCCTCGGCCTCGCCGGCGCCTCC
>NZ_JAEVHN010000452.1:0-5096 GCF_016803375.1 Micromonospora sp. 4G55 | reverse complement strand
GGCCAGGAAGAGGCCGGCGCGGGCCCGCTCGTCGACCGACATGGCCAGCACGTCCTCGCCGTCGAGGGTCACCGAGCCGCCGGTGATCTCGTACTTGGGTGGCCGGCGATCGAGTACGCCAGGGTGGACTTGCCGGAACCGTTCGGCCCCATGATCGCGTGGGTCTCGCCCGAGCGGACGGTCAGGTCGACACCGGCCAGGATCGGCTTGAGCTCACCCTCGGGCAGCTTGACCGACACCTTCAGGTCGCGGATCTCCAGGGTGCTCATTATCGGGTCACTCCATTGCTCGGCGTCAGGCTGACGTAGATGTCGCCGTCGCGGACTTCGACGGGATAGACGGGGACGGGTTCGGTGGCGGGCAGCCCGGTGGGCTCACCAGTCCGTAGGTCGAAACGGGATCCGTGCAGCCAGCATTCCAGCGTGCACCCGTCGACCTCGCCCTCAGACAGGGCCACCGCGGCGTGCGAGCACTCGTCGTACACGGCGTAGAAGTTGTCGTCCTCGCCGTGCACGACGGCGATCTGGGTGCCGTCCACGTCGGCGCTGATCGCGGTGCCCTTCGGCACGTCCTCGGTCGAGCAGATCTTGATCATCAGGCGCCCGCCTTGGCCAGCCGGGCCTCGATCGCGTCGCCGAGCCGCTCGCGCAGCTCCTCGACCGGGATCTTGTTGATCAGCTCGGCGAAGAAGCCGCGCACCACCAGGCGACGGGCCTCGCCCTCCGGGATGCCCCGGGCCATCAGGTAGAACAGCTGCTCGTCGTCGAAGCGGCCGGTCGCGCTCGCGTGGCCGGCGCCGGCGATCTCGCCGGTCTCGATCTCCAGGTTGGGTACGGAGTCCGCCCGCGCGCCGTCGGAGAGCAGCAGGTTCCGGTTGATCTCGTACGTGTCGGTGCCGGTCGCCTCCGCGCGGATCAGCACGTCGCCCACCCAGACGGTGTGCGCGTCGTCGCCCTGCAGGGCGCCCCGGTAGCCGACGTAGCTGCGGCAGTCCGGCACGTTGTGGTCGACCAGCTGGCGGTGCTCCAGGTGCTGGCCACCGTCGGCGAAGTAGACGCCGTACAGCTCGGCCTCGCCGCCCCGGCCGGTGTACTCCACCGAGGTGTACTGCCGGACCAGATCGCCACCGAGGCTGACCTGGATGTGCGTCACCTTGGCGTCGCGGCCCAGCTTCACCTTGAGGTGCTGGGCCTGCACCGCGTCGGCGGCCCAGTCGGCGACGGTGACCAGGATCAGCTTCGCGCCCTCGGCCACCGACACCTCGACGTTGTCGGCCAGCGTGGCCGAGCCGACGTGCTCCAGCACCAGGGTGACCTCGGCGAACCGGCCCACGTCGACGAAGGTGTGCCCGAAGGCCAGCCCCTCGGCGCCGTCGCCGACCACCCGCAGGGTCACGGGCGCGCCCACCACGGCGTCCCGGGCGACCTCCACCAGCAGCGCGTCCCCCGCGCCGCCGTACGCCAGGGCGCTGACCCGGTCGACCGGGGTGAGCACGCTGCCCACCCGCGGGTCGTCCGCGCCGATCCGCCCGACGGTGACGCCCTCGGGCAGGTCGCCGTACTCGTGCCGGACCGTGGCGGTGGCGGCCTGCGCCCCGCCGACCAGCCCGCGCAGCCGCTTGAGCGGGGTGAAGCGCCACTCCTCCTCCAGGCCGGTGAGGGCCGGGAAGTCGGCGACGTCGTACGAGCGGAGCGCCTGCGTCTTGGTGCTGGGCGGCGCGGAAGCCTGGGTAGTCATCTCTTCCTTGGTCTGTTCTGCGACGACGGAATCAGGTGAGCGGACGGCGGGCCGGTGTCGGCCGACCCGCCGGGTGGGGCGGCGGCGTCAGCCGACCGCGCCCTCCATCTGCAGCTCGATCAGGCGGTTCAGCTCCAGGGCGTACTCCATCGGGAGCTCCTTGGCGATCGGCTCGATGAAGCCGCGCACGATCATCGCCATCGCCTCGTCCTCGCTCAGACCGCGGCTCATCAGGTAGAAGAGCTGGTCGTCGCTGATCTTGGAGACGGTCGCCTCGTGCCCCATCGCCACGTCGTCCTCGCGGATGTCGACGTAGGGGTAGGTGTCCGAGCGGGAGATGGTGTCGACCAGCAGCGCGTCGCACTTGACCGTGCTCCGGCTGTGGTGCGAGCCCTCCAGCACCTGGACCAGGCCCCGGTACGAGGTGCGGCCGCCGCCCCGGGCGATCGACTTCGACACGATGGTGGAGGAGGTGTGCGGCGCGGCGTGCACCATCTTGGCGCCGGCGTCCTGGTGCTGGCCCTCGCCGGCCATCGCCACCGAGAGCACCTCGCCCTTGGCGTGCTCGCCGGTCATGTAGACCGCCGGGTACTTCATGGTCACCTTGGAGCCGATGTTGCCGTCGACCCACTCCATGGTCGCGCCCTCGTGGCAGACGGCGCGCTTGGTGACCAGGTTGTAGACGTTGTTCGACCAGTTCTGGATGGTCGTGTAGCGGCAGCGCGCGTTCTTCTTGACGATGATCTCCACCACCGCGCTGTGCAGCGAGTCGGAGGAGTAGAGCGGCGCGGTGCAGCCCTCGACGTAGTGCACGTACGCGCCCTCGTCGACGATGATCAGCGTGCGCTCGAACTGGCCCATGTTCTCCGTGTTGATCCGGAAGTAGGCCTGCAGCGGGATCTCCACCTGCACGCCCTTCGGCACGTAGATGAACGAGCCACCGGACCACACGGAGGTGTTCAGTGCGGCGAACTTGTTGTCGCCGACCGGGATCACCGTGCCGAAGTACTCCTTGAAGATGTCCTCGTGCTCGCGCAGCGCGGTGTCGGTGTCCAGGAAGATGACACCCTGCTCCTCGAGGTCCTCACGGATCTTGTGGTAGACCACCTCGGACTCGTACTGCGCCGCGACACCGGCGACCAGGCGCTGCTTCTCCGCCTCCGGGATGCCCAGCCGGTCGTAGGTGTTCTTGATGTCCTCGGGCAGGTCCTCCCAGCTGGTGGCCTGCTTCTCGGTGGACCGCACGAAGTACTTGATGTTGTCGAAGTCGATCCCGGTGAGGTCCGCGCCCCAGGCCGGCATCGGCTTGCGACCGAACAGCCGCAGGCCCTTCAGGCGCAGGTCGAGCATCCAGGCCGGCTCGTTCTTCTTCGCCGAGATGTCCCGTACCACCGCCTCGTTGAGGCCGCGCTGGGCGACCGCCCCGGCGACGTCGGGGTCGGACCAGCCGTACTCGTAGCGGCCCAGGGCGGCGAGCTGCTCTTCCTGGGTCAGGGGCTGGACGATCTGCTCGGTCATCTATCTGTCCTCACAGTGGTGACGGTGTTACCGGACTGGGCACGCGGCTGGGCCGGGATGTGCGTGGTGCACACCCCGTCGCCGTGCGCGATGGTGGCCAGGCGCTGCACGTGGGTGCCGACCAGACGGGAGATCACCGCGGTCTCGGCCTCGCACAGCTGGGGAAACTCGGCGGCCACGTGCGCCACCGGGCAGTGGTGCTGACAGAGCTGGCCGCCGGAGGCGATCGTGGACGCGTTGGCAGCGTAACCCTCGGCGGTCAGCGCTCCCGCGAGCGCCTCCGCCCGGGCCATCGGATCGTCGCCGGCGCCCTCCATGGCGGCCCGGCAGCGGGCCTCCAGGGCGGCCACCTGGTCGGCGGCGAACGCCGCGACCGCCTCCGGCCCGCCGTTGCCGGCGATCCAGCGCAGCGCGGCGGTGGCCATGTTGTCGTAGTGGTGGGTGCCGCAGCGGACCCGGGCGCCTCGGTCAGCAGGAAGACCTTCGCCGGGCGACCGCGCCCGCGGCTGCCGCGCACGGCCTGCTCGCGGGCGACCACGTCACCGTCGGCGAGCATGGCGTCGAGGTGCCGGCGGATCGCGGCCGGGCTGAGCCCCAGCGCCGAGCCGAGCTGGGCGGCGGTGGTCGCCCCCCGCTCCAGCAGCAGCTGGGTGACCCGGTCCCGGGTGGAGAGGTCGGTGGACGCGGCTGTACCGGCGACCGGGGCGGTCGCCGACAGGTGCTCAGGGAGCGCCGCCGCGTTTTTCACAACGCCAACGTTACGTAATTCGTCGGAGGCCCGCAAACCCGGCCCCCGGTGATCCCTGACACCGGGCCGGCGGAGTCACCCGATCGTGCTCCACTACGGTGCGTAGGATTCGCTCCGTGAAGCGATCCGTCCGGTTCCCGGTCTCCACCGCTCTGCTGCGCCGCCTCGCGTACGCCTCGATCGTGGCGAACGTGGCCATCGTCGTGACCGGTGGGGCCGTCCGGCTCACCGCCTCCGGGCTCGGCTGCCCGACCTGGCCGCGGTGCACGGACGAGTCGTACCACACCACGGCCGAGATGGGCGCGCACGGGGTGATCGAGTTCGGCAACCGGCTGCTCACCTTCGCCGTCGGCCTCATCGCGCTGGCCATGGTGCTGGCGGTGCTGGCGTACCGGCCGCGCCGCAAGGGGCTGCTGGGGCTGGCGGTGGCCGTGTTCCTCGGTATCCCCGCGCAGGCGGTGATCGGCGGGATCACCGTGCTGACCAACCTCAACCCGTGGGTGGTCGGGCTGCACTTCCTCGCCTCGATGGCGGTCATCGCGGCCGCGTACGCGCTCTGGCGGCGGATCAAGGACCCGGACGGCCCGGCGGTCGCCGTGGTGCCCGGCCCGCTGCGCACCCTCGCGGCGCTCACCACGCTGGTCAGCGTCGCGGTGCTGGTCGTGGGCACCTGGGTCACCGGCAGCGGGCCGCACGCCGGCGACGGCGGCGCCGCGCGCAACGGCCTCGACCCGGAACAGATCTCCCAGGTGCACGCCGACGCGGTGTTCCTGCTGCTGGGCCTCTCCGTCGCGCTGATCTTCGCCTTCCGGGCGGTCGGCGCCGACGCCCGGCCCGGGCCGCCGTGGTGCTGGTCGCCGTGGAGCTGGGTCAGGGCGTGATCGGCTTCGTGCAGTACTTCACCGACCTGCCGGCGCTGCTGGTCGGCGCGCACATGCTCGGCTCCTGCCTGGTGCTGCTGGCCACCCTGTCGGTGCTCTGGTCGACCCGCGAACGCCGCCCGGCCCCCGTCCCGACCGCCGCCTCCGCCGAGGACCGGATCCCCGCCACCGCCTGACCACCCCGCTCCCCCACCCTGGGGGCGCTCTTACAG
>NZ_JAEVHN010000451.1:0-5102 GCF_016803375.1 Micromonospora sp. 4G55 | reverse complement strand
GGAGGGTGGACGGGGGCGGCGGGAGGCCGGCGCGGAGGCGCCGGGGGACGCGACCGTGGGCGTACGCGAAAAGGACCGGGCCGGCCGCGCGGCGGCGACCCGGTCCTCGTCGAGGCGGAACTCAGTAGCGGTAGTGCTCCGGCTTGAACGGGCCCTCGATGGCGACACCGAGGTAGGAGGCCTGCTCCTTGGTGAGCTGGGTCAGCTTGGCGCCCAGCGCGTCCAGGTGCAGCCGGGCGACCTTCTCGTCCAGGTGCTTCGGCAGCACGTACACGCCGACCGGGTACTCGTCGGTCTTGGTGAACAACTCGATCTGGGCGATCGTCTGGTTGGCGAACGAGTTCGACATCACGAAGCTCGGGTGGCCGGTGGCGTTGCCCAGGTTCAGCAGGCGGCCCTCGGAGAGCACGATGATGGCGTGGCCGTCGTCGAACTTCCAGAGGTCGACCTGCGGCTTGATGTTCTCCCGGGTGACGTCCGAGCGCTTGGCCAGGCCGGCCATGTCGATCTCGTTGTCGAAGTGGCCGATGTTGCCCACGATGGCCTGGTGCTTCATCCGGGCCATGTGCTCGTTGGTGATGACGTCGAAGCAGCCGGTCGCGGTGATGAAGATGTCGGCCTGCTCGACCACGTCGTCCAGGGTGGCGACCTGGTAGCCGTCCATCGCCGCCTGGAGCGCGCAGATCGGGTCGACCTCGGTCACCACGACCCGGGCGCCCTGGCCGCGCAGCGACTCGGCGCAGCCCTTGCCCACGTCGCCGTAGCCCATGACGACCGCCATCTTGCCGCCGATGAGCACGTCGGTGGCCCGGTTGATGCCGTCGATGAGCGAGTGGCGGCAGCCGTACTTGTTGTCGAACTTGCTCTTGGTCACCGAGTCGTTGACGTTGATGGCCGGGAAGAGCAGGGTGCCGGCGCGGTGCATCTCGTAGAGCCGGTGCACGCCGGTGGTGGTCTCCTCGGTCACGCCCTTGATGGCGGCGGCGATCCGGGTCCAGCGCTGGCCGTCCTCGGCGAGCGAGCGGTGCAGCAGCCCGAGGATGACCGCGTACTCCTCGGAGTCGGCGGACTCGATCGGCGGGACGACCCCGGCCTTCTCGAACTCGACGCCCTTGTGCACGAGCAGGGTGGCGTCACCACCGTCGTCGAGGATCATGTTGGGGCCGGCGCCGTCGGGCCAGGCGAGCACCTGCTCGGTGCACCACCAGTACTCCTCCAGGCTCTCGCCCTTCCAGGCGTAGACCGGTACGCCGGCCGGGGCCTCGGGGGTGCCGTTCGGGCCGACGACGATCGCGGCGGCGGCGTGGTCCTGGGTGGAGAAGATGTTGCAGGACGCCCAGCGGACCTGCGCGCCGAGCGCGACCAGGGTCTCGATCAGGACGGCCGTCTGGATGGTCATGTGCAGCGAGCCGGTGATCCGGGCGCCGGCGAGCGGCTGGGCGTCGGCGAACTCGCGGCGGATCGCCATCAGGCCGGGCATCTCGTGCTCGGCGAGCCGGATCTCCTTGCGCCCGAACTCGGCGAGCGACAGATCCGCCACCTTGTAGTCGCCCTCGGCGAGGGTGCTCGGCCGGGCGCCGCTGGTGGACGCCGGGAGGGTGCTGGTCATGGAAGCTCCTGTCGAACGGTGTGCTGCGCGACCTTCCACCTTACGCGCATGGTCCAGTCCCGCACGGGCGGCCGCCGGAGACAGCGCACGGGGCGGTCGGTGGTGGACAGACTTTCCGTCCACGAGCCGGCCGCCCCGTGCATCCCCCCGGTTTGGTTCCCCGCGCGCTACCGGACCTTCGTCGCGACAACGCTGCGTACCCATAGAGTCACACTGCGCCAGAGGCGAGTCAAGCTATTTCAGAAAAGTCGGACTCGTGTCGTGGGTGCGAGGGCCGGGAGTCGGCTCAACAGGAGCGGCCGTCAGCGGAGGCCGGCGGTGGCGACGAACGCCTCACCCGCGCCGCTGAAGACCAGCGGGCCCGCGGCGGCCGGCCCGACGGCGGCCTGGCCGGGGGCGAGGGTGACCGGAGCGGTCCCGTCGTCCACCGAAACCCGGCCGGCCCGGCAGAGCACCACCCGGGGCCCGGGCAGCGGCAGCCGCACCTCGGGCGTGGCCGCGTCCACCGTCACCCGGTGCAGGGCGAAGTCCTCGACCGGCACCGGCCAGCAGACCACGCCCGGCGCCACCGGCCGCGCCATCACCACCGGCTCGGTCAGCACCTCGAAGCGGAGCACCCGCAGCAGCTCGTCGACGTCGACGTGCTTCGGCGTGAGCCCGCCGCGCAGCACGTTGTCGCTGGCCGCCATGATCTCCACCCCGGTGCCGCGCAGGTAGGCGTGCAGGTTGCCGGCCGGCATCCAGATCGCCTCCCCCGGCGCCAGCCGCACGTGGTTGAGCAGCAACGCCACCAGCACCCCCGGGTCGCCCGGGTAGTCGGCCGCCAACGACCGGGCCAGCTCGGCGTCCGGGCCGGCGACGCGCGCCGCCACCACCGCGTCGACCAGCCCGGCGCGCTGCGCCGCCGGCCAGGTCAACAGCAGGCGCACAGCGTCCCGCAGGCCCGTCGGTCCGGTGCGCAGCGCGGCCACCACCGGCTCCAGCGCGGGTACGCCGAACGCGGCGAGCACGTCCGCCGAGTCCGCCGGGTCGCGGAACCCGCAGAGCGCCTCCATCGGCGCGAGCGCGACCAGCAGCTCCGGCTTGTGGTACGGGTCGACGTAGTTGCGGCGCCCCTGCACGCGCGCGCCGTCGGCGATGTACCCGGCCTGGGCCTGCTCCGGATCGGGGTGGGCCTGGAGACTCAGCGGGGCGTCGGCGGCGAGCACCTTCAGCAGGAACGGCAGCCGGGCGCCGAACCGGTCGACCACCTGCTCGCCCAGCCAGTGGCCCGGCTCGGCGGCGACCAGGTCGACCAGGCTCGCCCGCTCGCCGCCGCGGTCGACCGTGGCCGGGGCGCCCGGGTGGGCGCCCAGCCACAGCTCCGCCTCCGGCCCGTCGCTGGGCACCGGGCGCCCCTGCAACTCGGCGATGGCCGAGCGGGACCCCCAGGCGTAGTCGCGGATCGGGCCGTGCAGCAGCTCCATGCTCAGCCTCCGGCCCGCCCGGACACCTCGCCCGACTCGGCCTCCGGGCCGGGTACGGCGGTGTGCGAGGCCGCACCGGTGCCGGCGCGGTCGGCGGCGGCGCTGTAGACGTCCGGCTCCAGGTAGATCACCCGGGCGATCGGCACGGCCGCGCGGATCCGCGCCTCGACGGCGTTGATGCCGCGGGCCAGCTCCTCCGCGGTGTCGCAGGCCGAGACGCCGATCTTCGCGGCGACCAGCAGCTCCTCGGGGCCGAGGTAGAGCGTCTTCATGTGGATGATCCGCTCGACCTCGGGGCCGCCGGTGACCGCCTGCTCGATCTTCGCCAGATCCGGCGCCTCGGCGCCCTCACCGAGCAGCAGGCTCTTGGTCTCGATGGCGAGGATGATCGCGATCGTCACCAGCAGCACGCCGATCATCGCGGTGCCGGCCGCGTCCCACTCGCCGTTGCCGGTGATCAGGGTCATGCCGACGCCGAAGAGCGCGAAGACCAGACCGACCAACGCGCCGAGGTCCTCCAGCAGCACCACCGGCAGCTCGGGGGCCTTGGCCCGGCGGACGAACTTCACCCAGGACTGGTTGCCCCGGATGTGGTTGGACTCCTTGATGGCGGTCCGGAAGGAGAACGACTCCATGATGATCGCGATCACCAGCACGGCGACCGGCACCCACTGGTACTCGTGGATGCCCTCCTTGTCGTGCCACTTGTGGTACGCCTCGTAGAGCGCGAAGAGACCACCGACGCTGAACAGCACGATCGAGACGATGAACGCGTAGACGTAGCGCTCCCGGCCGTACCCGAAGGGGTGCTGCGGGGTGGCCTCGCGCTTGGCCCGCTTGCCGCCGAGCAGCAGCAGGCCCTGGTTGCCGGAGTCGGCGACGGAGTGGATCGACTCCGCCAGCATCGACGAGGAACCCGTCAGGATGAACGCGATGAACTTCGTGACGGCGATGCCCACGTTGGCCAGCAGGGCGGCGACGATCGCCTTGGTCCCGCCGTTCGCGCTCACGCTCCCGCTCCGTTCCGCCGCGCGACATCGGTCGCCACGCCGCTGAGCAGGACGGTTCGCCCCTTGCGTTCGCTCACTGGTTCGACAGCTCCTTCATCTCCGTGATCGCCGGGACCGCCATCGGGTCCAGGCCGTGGGCCAGGGCCAGGTAGACCGAGGCGAAGTCGGGTACGGCCACGAGCGAGGCGAGCCGCTCCAGCGCGGAGCCGCCCTCGGCCGTCACCACGTCGCAGCGCACCCCGCGCCGCTCGGCGAGGGTCTGCACGGCCTCGGCGCGGCGCTCCTCCACGGCGAGCGGCTCGTCGGTGTCGTCCTCGGCGTTGAGCCCGCCGTCGCGCAGCAGCACCAGCCGCAGCCGGGTCGGGTCGCCCTCGGTCTCGTCCCGGTCGGCGAAGATGTCCCGCGCCGACTCGACCAGGCCGCCGAAGACGCCGTCGAGCAGGCCGACGCGCCCCCGGCCGGCCTCGCCGAGCGCCCCGGTGACCACCGGGTAGCGGGCGTTGGCCGACAGCGTGTCGCCGAAGCGCCGGGCCGCGACGGTGGCCAGCGGGGACGCCCCCCAGACGATCGGGATCGACCCGGCCAGCCCGAGGGCCAGCGACTTCGCCGGGTTGACGAAGGACTCGGCGGTGGGACGGCACCGATCGGCGTCGGCGTCCAGCCGGGCCGCGGTCTCCGCCAGATCCGCCTCGTTGACCTTCACCAGGCCGAGCGTACGGGCGGCGAGCAGGACCGGCACGGTGAGCGCCCAGAGACTGGCCCGGGCGGGGGCGCGCCGGGGCACCGGGGATGAACGGGGCACGGGCCCGCTCGGCGACCGACTGGAGCTGCGAGTCGGGCGCCCCGACGGCGACCAGCCGGGCACCCCGGCGGTGCGCGGCCTCGGCGGCGCCGAGCGCCTCGGGGCTGCGACCGGAGGCTCGTCTTCCGGCACACCGCCTTCAGCTACGAGGAGGTGGGCATCGAGGTTCCGGGCGGCAGCGTCCGGCCGGGTGAGGACCCGGCGGACGCGGCGCT
>NZ_JAEVHN010000450.1:0-5135 GCF_016803375.1 Micromonospora sp. 4G55 | reverse complement strand
CCGGCCCTCCCGCGCGCCCGCCCGCCTTCTCGGCCGGCGCGCCCGGCCCGGTGATCAAGAGGTTTGCGTCAGCCGGCGGCCCTTTCCCGACGCAAACTTCTTGATCACCGAGCAGAGGCTGGCGGGCGCGGGCGCGGGTGCGGGAGGGTCAGGCGGCGGGGAGGGGGCCCTGGGGGCCGCCGGTCGAGGTGGGGACGCTGGCGGGTGGCGGCGTCGCGGGCGATCGCGGCGGGGACCAGCCGGCCGGAGCGGTAGCCGATCCCGATGCCCGAGATCAGGACGAAGATAGCGCCGAAGGTCTGCAGCGAGCCGATCAGCGCGCCGCCGAGGCCGAGCAGCGGGGCGGCGATCATCAGCATCACGCCGTCACCGATGGAGAACATCCCGGAGCGGGCCACCGACCAGCCGGTGAACAGCCAGCCGGCGCTGTAGAAGGTGGCGCCGACCAGGACCAGCATCCGGGCGGTGGTGCCGAAGACCGGGGTCTGCTCGGCCAGCCCGGCGAAGGGCAGCATCAGCACGGTGCCGGCGATGCTGACCAGCAGCCCGGTGACGGCCACCTTGCGGTCGCGGGTGGCGGCGAGCAGCCCGGTCAACGCCAGCAGGGCGAGCAGGCCCAACCAGACCGCGGCCACCCAGCCCACCAGGTACAGCGGCCGGCCGTCGGCCGGGTACGGGTCGTTGCCCACCCCGCCGTCGCTGGCCATCGCCACCACGCCGTACAGCACCGCGTAGGCGGGCAGGAGCCACACCGACGCGCGGGCGAAGCGCCGCAGCGACCACGCCCAGCTCGCGTTGGTGGCCGGCGCCGCGGGGCCCGGGTCGCGACGAAGGGCAGCACCCCGAAACCCCCCACCGGTACGGCGGGTGCCCAGCGGGCCCGCGGGATCGTGCGCGCCGGGGACGGGGGTGGTGGAGAAGAGCCGCTTCGCCGGGTCCATGGTCACCTCGCTCGCTCCGACGGGCGGCGCGGGGACGCATCCGCGCCCCGGCTCCTGGCCACCACCCGTCCGTCAGACCGATCGTGGCAGGCGCCGGGACGCCGCATGAGTGTTTCTCGCATTTGCCGTCCGAGGTCGGACGGCTGTTCGGATCAGCCGCGGGCGCGCTGGTCCGACGGGTCGTTCACCAGGCTCTCCGGCGAGACCGGCTCCGGGGCGGGCAGCCCCTGCGGGGCCTTGCCGCCGGTGGCCTGCGCCTCGGCGACGCGTACCTCGTCGTGGATCTCCTGGGCGGCGGAGGCCGCGCCCGGGCCGCCTCCGCGGCCTCGCGTTCGACCTGGCTCGCGTGGTCGGCCGCCTCCGGCGCGGGAAGGTCGCCCACCATCCCGGCCAGCCCGCCCAGCGCGCCGCCCATCCCTTCCAGGGCCTTGGTCAGCTCGGCCGGGACGATCCAGACCTTGTTGGCGGTGCCGTTGGCGATCTGCGGCAGCGCCTGGAGGTACTGGTAGGCCAGCACCTTCTGGCTCGGGTTGGCCTGGTGGATGGCATCGAAGACGGTACGGATCGCCTTGGCCTGACCCTCGGCCTGGAGGATCCGGGCCTGCCGGTCACCGTCGGCGCGCAGCACCGCGGACTGCTTCTCACCCTCGGCGGTGAGGATCTGCGACTGCTTGTGCCCCTCCGCGGTCAGGATCGCCGCCCGGCGGTCCCGCTCGGCGCGCATCTGCTTCTCCATCGAGTCCCGGATGCTCGCCGGCGGCTCGATCGCCTTGATCTCCACCCGGGTGACCTTGATGCCCCACCGGCCGGTGGTCTCGTCGAGCACCCCGGAGAGGTGCCGGTTGATCTCCTCGCGGCTGGTCAGCGCCCGCTCCAGGTCGAGCGAGCCGATCACGTTGCGCAGCGTGGTCACGGTGAGCTGCTCGATGGCCTGGATGAAGTTGGCGATCTCGTAGGTGGCCCGAACCGCGTCGACCACCTTGTAGTAGAGGACCGTGTCGATCGACACGACCAGGTTGTCCGAGGTGATCACCGGCTGCGGCGGGAAGCTGACCACCTGCTCGCGCATGTCGACCTTGGTACGCACCGCGTCGATGAACGGGACCAGCAGGTTCAGGCCCGGGTTCAAGGTGCGCTTGTACTTTCCGAGCCGCTCCACCACGTCCTGACGCTGCTGCGGCACGATGCGTACCGCCTTGACCAGCGTCACCACGACGATCAGGGCCACGGCCACCAACAGGACCGCTGCAAACTCCATACCGCTCACCTTTTCGCTTCCGGCAGCTCGCCGGGGGAGGAAATGTCGTCCTGCCACACCAGGGCGGTGGCGCCCCGGACCTTGATCACCTGCACCCGCTCACCGGGCTCGAACGACTGCGTCGCGTCGTACGCCCGGGCGCTCCACAGCTCACCGTCGATCTTGACCAGGCCGCGCCCGTCGTCGACCCGCTCCAGCACCAGCGCGGTGGCACCCTCCAGCGCCTCCACCCCGAACGCCTGCTCGCCGCTCTCCAGCGCGCTGCGGGCGTGCCGGGCGATGACCGGCCGGACCAACGCCACCGAGAGCACCGACACGGCGGCGAACACCAGCGCCTGCACCGGGACCGGGGCGCCCAGCGCGGCCGCCCCGGCGGCGGCGAACGCGCCGGCCGCGAACATGATCAGGAGAAACGTCGTCGTGAAGATCTCGGCGACGCCCAACAGCACACCCAGCACGATCCACACCACGGCGTCCACCGATCAATCGTGACACGCCGACGCACGCCGCACCGACCCCCATGATCAGTAAGCTCGCCGGGGTAGGCCACGACCGACCGAGGAGAACGCCGTGCCCCTGCTGCCCGAGACCGTCCGCCGGGCCGACGCGCTGGTGGCGCAGGCACAGTCCACCGGCCGCGCGCCGTCGCTGGTGCTGGGTGTCGTCCGCGACGGGACGCTGGCCCACCTCGCCGCCGCCGGGGAGCACCCGCGTCCCGACGCCGACCTGCAGTACCGGCTCGGCTCGATCAGCAAGACCATGACGGCCACCCTGGTCATGCAGCAGCGCGACGCCGGTCGGCTCGCCCTGGACGATCCGCTGGAGCGGCACCTGCCCGGCACGCCGGTCGGCGCGCTGACCCTGCGCCAGCTCCTCGGGCACGCCGGCGGGCTGCAACGCGAGCCGGACGGGCAGTGGTGGGAGCGGACCGAGGGCGGCGACCTGGCCACGCTGGTCGCCGGGCTGACCCCCGAGAAGATCGCGTACCCGCCGCACCGGGCGTACCACTACTCCAACCTGGCGTACGGGCTGCTCGGCGGGGTGCTGGAACGGATCACCGGCACGCCCTGGGCGGAGCTGACGCGGGAGCGGCTCCTCGCCCCGCTCGGCATGCACCGCACCACCTACGACGCCACCGAGCCGTACGCCCGCGGCTACGTGGTGCACCCCTGGCACGACACGCTGCGCGAGGAGCCGCGTACCGACACCGGGGCGATGGCGCCGGCCGGCCAGCTCTGGTCCACGGTGGCGGACCTGGCCCGCTGGGCGGCGTTCCTCGCCGATCCGACGCCGGCCGTGCTCGCGCCGGAGACGCTGACCGAGATGTGCGCGCCCGTGGTGATCAGCGACCTGGACTCGTGGACCGGCGGGCACGGCCTCGGGGTGGAGCTGTACCGGGAGGGCGACCGGGTCTACGTCGGACACGGCGGCTCGATGCCCGGGTACGTCGCCGCGCTGGCCGTGCACCGGCCGAGCCGTACCGCGGTGGTCGGCTACGCCAACGCGTACGGCCTGCGCTCGGCCCACCTCGGCGGGCTCGCCCGGCAGTTGCTCACCCTGGTGCTCGACACCGAGCCCGAGCCGGTGACGCCGTGGCGGCCGGCCGCCGCGCCGCCCGCCGGGGAACTGGCCGAGCTGACCGGCCGCTGGTGGTGGATGGGCGTCGAGTTCGAGTTCCGCGTCGACGCCGCGGGCGAGCTGTGGGCCGGCCGGGTCGGCGAGCCGGTGCTCCGGTTCACTCCGGAGGGCCCGGACCGCTGGCGGGGCCGCACCGGCGCCCAGGACGGCGAACTCCTCACCGTCGTCCGCGACGAGGCCGGCCGGGCGGTCGCCCTCGACATCGCCACGTTCGTCTTCACCCGCACCCCCGACCAGGAGCCCTGACCGGCCGAGCCGGCCCGACGGGCGACACATCCGCGCGAAGCGCGAACGGCCACCCGTGGACCGCGGCCGGATCCCGCGCTCCGCGGTGGGCGCCTCCGGAGCCTCGGGGCGTGCTCGGCGCGAACCGGTGGCGCCGGCCGCGCCCCGGGCCACGATGGCCGGTCCGAGACTACGAACCTGATGACGTCAATGACTCACCGCCTGAATCGTTCACGTCATCAGGTTCGTAGCGTCGCAGCGAACCCTGACGGCCCCATCCGGAGCTGTCCGGGAGCGGGGACCGGGCAGCGCGCCGGAGGCGGCGGGCGGAGGCGGCGGGCGGAGGCGGTCAGCCGGGCTCGGTGACGAAGTCGATCAGGCGTTCCATCGCGTTGATCAGCGGCGTCTCCACGTCGGCGAAGCTGTCGACGCGGGACAGGATGTGCCGCCACATGTCCGCCGGCTCGGCCACCCCGAGCGCCGCGCAGACGCCTTCCTTCCAGGGCCGCCCCGGCGGCACCACCGGCCACGCCGCGATGCCCAGCGCCGCGGGCTTCACGGCCTGCCAGACGTCCACGTACGGGTGGCCGGTGACCAGCACGTGCGGCGAGGTCACCTGCGCCACGATCCGGCTCTCCTTGGAGCCGGGCACCAGGTGGTCGACCAGCACCCCGAGCCGCCGGGTCGGTCCGGGGCCGAAGTCACGCACCTCGGCGTCGAGGGCGTCGATGCCGTCCAGGGGCTCGACCACCACGCCCTCGATCCGCAGGTCGTCACCCCAGATCCGCTCCACCAGGGCGGCGTCGTGCACGCCCTCCACCCAGATCCGGCTCGCCTTGGCCACCTGCGCCCGGACGTTGTCGAGCGCGATCGACCCGGAGGCGGTCCGCCGGCGGGCCGCCGGCACCGGGGCGCGGGTCGGACGGCGCAGCGTCACCGGCCGGCCGTCGAGCAGGAACGCCGCCGGCAGCAGCGGGAAGTTGCGCCGCCGACCGTGCCGGTCCTCCAGCACCACCGCACCGGACTCGAACCCGACCACCGCGCCACAGAAGCCGGAGTCGGCGTCCTCGACC
>NZ_JAEVHN010000449.1:0-5147 GCF_016803375.1 Micromonospora sp. 4G55 | reverse complement strand
ACCGGCGCCCCCGCCCCCCGACTTGAAGCTGCGCGACGACGGGACGAGCGTCACGATCAGCTGGTCCGACCCGGCGGGTGGCGGGGTGCCGTTCATGGTCGCCGGCGGGCGTGCCGGTAAGGCGCTCGGCGTGATGGCCACCGTCGACCCGGGACAGACGACCTACACCGTCAACGGGCTCAGCTCCACGGTGGACTACTGCTTCACGGTGCTGGCGGTGTACTCGACGGACGCCTTCGCCACGTCGGGACAGGTCTGCACGGACCGGGAGCGGCGGACGCCGGCGGGCTGACCGACCGTCCACGACGCACACGCTGGGTGTCCACAGGGGGACCCAGCGGGTTCCCCGGTGCCGGCGCGGCCCATATGATGTCCCACGGCTCAGGGGAGGGTCGCCGGGGACACGGCGCGCCACCTGGACAGCCAGACGGGGAGGCAGCCGGACGTGGCCACCATCGACGACGTCGCGAGCACCGTGACCGACACCGCCGCACCGCCACGCCGCTCCCGGATGCGCGGCGGGCTGGTCACCATCGGCACGGTGGGCGCGCTGCTGGCGGCGATGGGGCTGACGGTGCTCGGGCTGGGCGCCGCCGACAACGCGGTGGCCAACTACGACGCGAGCAGCTGGTTGTGGAGCGCGGCGCGCAGCGAGCTGGCCCGGGTCAACGGCGTCACCGCGCGGGTCGACACCCGGATGGAGATCCCCGGCGCGCGGCGGCACCCGATGCAGGTCACCCAGACCGACCGGCTGCTCATCCTGCGCGACCTGAACACCGGCCAGGTCAGCTCGCTGGACCTGGCCACCCTCCAGATCACCGCGACCACCCGCACCACCCCTGGCCTCGGGGTCAACGTCGTGCTGCACGAGGATGCGGCGTTCGTCGTCGACGCCGTGCAGGGCATCGTGCGGCAGCTGGACCCGCGCTCGCTCACCCCGGTGGGCGAGCCGGTGCGCTACCCGCCGGGCATCACCGGCGGCGCGTTCGACGGCAAGGGCCGGCTCTGGATCGCGATCCCGAGCGAGGGCACCGTCTCGGCGGTCACCGCGGCGGAGCTGCCCTCCGCCCCGGCCGATGGCGGCGGCCTCAGCCCGAAGCAGATCGAGACGTACCCGGTGGCGGAGCCGAGCCACGAGCTGGTGGTGTCCACCCTGGACGACGGGGTGGCGGTGCTGGACCGCACCTCGGCCTCGCTGGTCACCGTCCGCGCCGGCGAGACGGAGCGTACCCCGCTGGCCATGTCGTCGGCGGGCACGCTGCCGGCCCGGACCAGCGGCCCGGCCGTCCCGGTCACGGTGGGCGGCGAGCGGCGGGTGCACGTGGTGACCGACGGCAGCGAGGTACGCCAGTTCACCGTGCCGGGCAGCGGTGACCGGCTCAACGCGGCGGTGGCCTGGGCCGGCCGGTTCTACTGCGCCGACGAGGCCAGCGGGACGGTCTACGCCTTCGACGGCGCCGGCAAGCTGGTCGACACCATCCGGGGCAAGGGGATGACCGGCCCGCTGGAGCTGGACGTGCGGGAGAACCACCTGTTCATCAACGCGCCCGACTCGTCGACAGCCCGGGTGGTGGACGACAAGCACCAGGTGCGCGAGGTCAACAAGTACGCCAACGACGTGCTCGGCGGCGACCCGCCGCCGGTCCCCCCGCCGCCGCCCCCGCCGAAGAAGCCGAAGGTGGGCAAGCCGAGCGCACCGCGCAGCGTCACCGCGTCCGCCGGCAACGCGCGGGCCCGGGTGAGCTGGAAGCCGGCGGCCGCGAACGGCGCCGAGATCACCAGGTACGTGGTGGAGGGCGGCGGCCAGAAGCACGAGGTGGGCGCCAACCAGCGGGCGGTGGAGATCACCGGCCTGACCAACGGCGCGTCGTACACGTTCGCGGTGCACGCGGTGAACGCCAAGGGCGACGGCCCGGCCCGGCGGAGCAACCCGGTCACGCCGACGGCGGCGGTGCCGGACCCGCCGGCCGGCGTGACCGCCGAGGCCCGGCCGGACGGCACGGTGCTGGTGAAGTGGCCGGCCGCGAACGGGCAGGGCAACACCATCGCGAAGTACGCGGTGACCGCGACCTCGGCCGGCACCAACGCTCCGGCCGGCGAGTCGACCAAGACGGAGCTGGTGGTGCCGGCCGGTGAGCTCGAGTACGGCACCCAGTACGCCTTCACCGTGGTGTCCGTCAACGACAAGGGCGCCGGCTCGGCGGCCTCGCCGGTGAGCAACACGGTGGTGCCGTTCGCCCCGCCCGGCAGCCGGCCGAGTTGCGGGCGACGACGGTCGCCGACCAGCGGGGCACCGTCGCCGTGCAGTGGTCGCCGGCGCTCGACAACGGCCGCCCGGTGACGAAGTACCTGGTCGACGTCGGGGGCAAGGTCACCGAGGTGACCGACACGCAGACCACCAGGAACGGGCTGGACGACGGGCAGAGCGTGACGGTGAAGGTGAAGGCGGTCAACGAGGCCGGCCCCGGCCCGGCGGCCAGCACGACCGCGCGGACGGTCGCGGCACCCCGGGTGACGGTGACCGGCTCGTCGGCGACCGCCACCGCGGCGACCGTCAGCTTCACGGTCGACGCGGGCGGCGGGCAGGCCACCTGCACGCTGAGCACCTCCGGCGAGGCGACGAAGGCCGGCCCCTGTTCCAGCATCACGATGCCCGGCCTGACGCCGGGGACGGCGTACACGTTCACGGTCACGGCGAGCAACGCGGCCGGCAAGGGCACCGCGACCCGGGCGCAGACCACCGACCCGCTGTACGGCGTCGCCACCTGCAACAACGGTCCGGACAGCGACCAGCGCACCTACTGCAACAGGGACGTCGACGGCCGCAACGGCAACGAGATCTTCTCGGTCACCCAGCAGGACAACGACAAGCAGGTCGGCTGGGCCAAGCCGGGCACCCGGCTCAAGGCGTACTGCAAGAAGTCCGGCCAGAACGTCGACTCCTGGATCTACAACAGCCAGAAGCAGAGCACGTGGTGGGTGCAGGTCGAGTACTCCGGGCGCAACTACATCCCGTGGGCCTGGCTCAACCTGGAGGGCGGCGACGACATCAACGTCCTGCCCACCTGCTGACGCCGTACCAGCCAGTCGAGGAGCACCACCACCGTGAACAGCCCCCAGGAACCGCTCACCCACCCGGAGGTGCAGGGCTTCGCCGCCCTCGCCGCCCGGCTGGCGGAGAACGTCAACGCGGTCGTGCTGGGCAAACCGCAGGTGGTACGGCTGGCGCTGACCGCGCTGTTCGCGCAGGGGCACGTCCTCCTAGAGGACGTGCCCGGCGTCGGCAAGACGACCCTGGCCCGAGCGATCGCCGCGACGGTCAAGGGTGAGTGGCGCCGCATCCAGTTCACCCCGGACCTGCTTCCCTCGGACGTCTCCGGGGTGACCATCTTCAACCAGGCCACCCGGGGCTTCGAGTTCCACCCGGGGCCGGTCTTCGCCAACATCGTCATCGCCGACGAGATCAACCGGGCCTCGCCGAAGACCCAGTCGGCGCTGCTGGAGGTGATGGAGGAGCGCACCGTCACCGTGGACGGCGTCCGGCATCCGGTGCCGCAGCCCTTCCTGGTGGTGGCCACGCAGAACCCGGTCGAGATGGACGGCACCTACCGGCTGCCGGAGGCGCAGCTGGACCGCTTCCTGGTCAAGCTGTCGGTGGGCTACCCGGACGAGGAGGTGGAGGTGGAGGTGCTGCGCGGCGCCACCGTCCGCTCCCCCGACTCACTCAGCGCGGTCACCGACACGGCCACCGTCGGGGAGATGGTCCGGATGGCCCGCCGGGTGCACATCGCCGAGCCGCTCTACGCGTACGCGGTCCGGCTGGCCGCCGCGACCCGCAACCATCCGCAGGTACGGGTCGGGGTCAGCCCCCGGGGCGTGATCGCGTTGACCCGCGCGGCGTGCGCGTACGCGCTGATCGACGGTCGGGGCTGGATCATGCCGGAGGATTTGAAGATCCTCGCCGAGCCGGTCTTCGCGCACCGGCTGCTGCTCACCCCGGACGCGCAGGTGCGCGGGGTGACCCCCGCCGAGGTGCTGCGCCAGGCGATCGCGTCGGTGCCGGTGCCGCTGCCGTCGGGCCAGCCGGCCCCGGCACACGGCTGACGGCCGTCCGCCGATGGGGATCACCGCCCGGGGCGTCGGGCTGCTCGTCGCCGCCGTGCTGCTGCTCGGCGGCGGCTTCCGCTTCGCCTACCCGGAGTTGGCGCTGCTCGGCGCGGCGGGCGCGGTGGCGGTCGGCTATGCCGTGGTGACGGCGGCCTGGCGGCCCCGCCTGGCGGTCTCCCGCAGCGCCGACCCGGACCGGGTGGCCCGGGGCGAGCCGGCCCACATGACGGTCACGGTCCGCAACGCCGGGCGGTTGCGGGCGGCGAACCTGCTGGCCGAGGACCGGTGCGGCGTGGCGACGGTACCCGCGCCGGTGCTGCGGCTGCGTCCCGGGCGAGACACCACCGTCCGGTACGAGGTGCCGACCCGACGCCGGGGCGTGGTGCCGGTCGGCCCGCTGCGGGTGACCCGGCGCGACCCGCTGGGGCTGGTGGCGCTCTCCCGCCCGTACGGTGCAACGGTGCCGGTCTGGGTGCACCCGCGGATCCACCCGCTGACCGCGGTGCCCACCGGTGCGGGGCGCAGCCTCGACGGCCGGTCGGACAGCGTGCCGCACGGGTCGATCACCTTCGACTCGCTGCGCGAGTACGTGGTCGGCGACGACGTCCGCTCGATCGACTGGCGGGCCAGCGCCCGGGTCGGCGAGCTGATGGTGCGGGAGAACGTGGACACCAGCCTGCCCCGGATCGTGGTGCTGCTGGACAACCGGGCCGCCGCCCACCCGCAACGGACCGACGGGGTGGCCGAGTCCTTCGAGTCCGCCTGCGAGGCGGCCGCCTCGGTGGTCACCGCCGCCGTCCGGGAGGACCTGCCGGTGGCGCTGCTGATGGTGGCGCCCGGCGCGGACCGGGCCGGCGAGCCGCCGCTGGACCGGCTGGCCGCCGTGGAGCTGACCGACGGCGATGCCGACACGTTGCGCACCTCGGCGAGCCGGCTGCGGCAGGACCGGGCCGGCGACACGCTGGTCTTTCTCACCGGGCCGGGCGGCCGGGGTGACCTCGGGCTGGTGGGGGCGCTGCGCGGGGCGTACCCGTCGGTGG
>NZ_JAEVHN010000448.1:0-5148 GCF_016803375.1 Micromonospora sp. 4G55 | reverse complement strand
CCGGCGACGCGACCCCGGCCTCGGTCACCTGGCCGGGCAGGCCGGTCGGGCGGCCGGCCGGCGTGGAGGCCGCGCCGGGCAGCGCCGCGTCGTCGCCGCGCGGCTCGGGCTCCGGATCGATGCTGAGGTACGCCACCAGCGCGGCGAGGCAGACGACGGCGGTCAGCGCCTCGACGGTCCACCGACGACGTTGCCGGTGCCGGGCGATCCGACGTGCCGTGCTCAGGCCCCGGTCGAACCCCGTCCGTCTCGGCTCGTCGTCCGTCACCGCTTCTCCGCTCTCCCCACCCACGGTCGCGCCCGCGCGGCGGTCGCGGGTCGCTGCGTGAGCCGCCTCACGTTTTCATCCGAACGGCCTCTTGCGCCACCTGCGGGGGCAGGGGCGTTTCCAGTTCGTTACCAAGCGGTAGTAACGGAAACTTTCCTGTCAGTTATAGCCGCCCGTCCGGTTCGGAGCCAGCCGAGTCCCACCGGAATCAGCGGATCTCGAAGCCCAGCGCTCGGGCCAGCACCAGCGCCTGCTCCGGGTCGATCACCGCGCCGGCCCGCTCGACCGCCGTCGGGTCCAGCGCGGTGAGGTCGCTGCCGCGCAGGTCCGCCCGGCCCACCCGCACGGCGTGCAGCTGCGCGGCGGAGAGGTCGACGCCGGTCACCGTCGCCGCGGTCAGGTTGGCCCCCGTCAAGTCCGCCTCCCGCATCCGCACGTCGGTGAAGCTCACCCCGCGCAAATCCGCCCCGGGCAGCGCGACGAACGACCAGTCGCCGCCGGCGACCCGCAGCGGCCGCAGGTCGCATTGGTCGAAGGTGCTGCCCACCAGCTTGCAGCCGGTGAACTCCGCCTCGAAGAAGTTGCACCGCCGGAACACGCAGCGGGTGAAGGCCGAGTCGACGTGCCGGGAGGAGTTGAACCGCACGTTGCCGAAGGTGCACCCGGTGAACGAGGCGTTCCGGCTGACCGCCTCGGTGAGGTCGACGTCGTGGAAGACGCAGTTGACGAAGTGCCGGTCGACCAGTTCCTCGGCGTACCAGTCCTGCTGGCGGAAGGTGACGTCCTCGGTCGGCTCGGGCATCGCACCACCCTATGCGGCGGCACCGACAGCGGCGGTGGGCCTTCCGCCGCCCGCGTACCGGCTGGTGCTGTGTCCAGCAACGTTGGCCGGATTGTTCTGGGTTGGGAAATGTCGTAGGGGTGGTGTTGGCTTCGAATCGTGCCTCGTCGTCGGGATCTCGCCGCGCCGCGGGTCGTGCATCGCACGGCTCGTCTGGCGTTGCGGGTGACGTCGGGGCAGCGGCGGCGGTGTTTCGGGCTGCTGCGCTCGGCGGGTGATGTTTGGGCGTGTGTGTTGGAGGTCAACTCGTGGCGACGCCGTCGCGGCGACGCGCCGCTGGTCGGCTATCAGCAGCTGTGCAGCGAGTTGGCGACATCCGGGCCGGGCGTCTTCGCCGAACTCGATTCCACCGGGGCGCGGTCGGTGTTGCGCCGTTTCTCGGATGCCTGGTTCAGCGCGGCGAAACGGCGCAAGGATGGTGATGGGTCCACGCGATTTCCGCGCCGGCGGCGGGGGTTGGTGCCGGTGCGCTGGTATCACGGCACGTTCGCCATGGACGGCCAGCGGGTGCGGATTCCCACCGCCAGGGGCACGGCGCCGTTGTGGGTGCGTCTGGCGCGGGAGGTGCCTTACCCGCTCGAGCAGGTCCGCTCGATCACCCTGCTGCGCGAGGGTGGGCGGCTGTTCCTCGACGTCACCGCTGAGGTGCCGGTGATGGTCTACGGCCCCGGGGAACAACCGGACCCGGCCCGGGTCGCCGGGGTGGACCTGGGGATAATCCATCCCTACGCCGTCGCGGGTCCCGGCGGGCAGGCATTGCTGGTGTCCGGGCGGGCGATCCGCGCCGAGCACCGCATGCACCTGGCCGACACCAAAGCCCGGCATCGTGCCGTCGCCGCTCGGGCGCCGAAGCCCGGCCAGCAGGGGTCGCGCCGGTGGAGGCAGTACCGGCGCCGAGCCCGCCTCGTGCAGGGCCGGCACCGGCGCAGGATCCGCCAAGCCCAGCACGAGGCAGCCCGCACCGTCGTCTCGTGGGCGGTGCAGCAGCAGGTCGGTGTGCTCCACGTTGGTGACCCCCGCGGGGTCCTCGACATCCCCGCCGGGCGGCGGCACAACCTGCGGCTGCGGCAGTGGCAGATCGGACGACTCATCCAGGTCCTCACCGACAAGGCCACCCTGGCCGGTATCACCGTCCGCCTGGTCGACGAGCGCGGCACCTCGTCCACCTGCCCCACCTGCCGCAGACGAGTCCCGAAACCCCGGGGCAGGGCGTTGTCCTGCCCACACTGCGCGTTCTCCGGCCACCGCGACCTGGTCGCGGCAGCCACCATCGCCACCCGCGTCCCGGGCGGCGGATCCACCACCGAGGCAGCGGTTGTGCTGCCACAGGTGCTCACGCACCGTCGAGCCGGACGACACCTACCCGGTGCCGGCCGATCCCGACGTGACCCCCGCCGCCCATCCCGGACGGCGCGAGGATCAGTTGGCCTGCGGAGGCCCGCCCCACCAACCGGTAGGGAGTCGCTCGCCCCTCAAGGCGAGGATCCACAACAACCACCGAGTACCCGGCAAACGTTAGTGGACACCGCACTAGTAGGTTCGGCGACGTGAGCGTGGCACGTACCACCGACCCGGACCTCATCGGCTTCGACCCGGCGCGACTCGCGCGCATCGACCAACACTTCGGCCGGTACGTCGACGACGGCCGGCTCGCCGGCTGGCAGATCGTGGTCACCCGCCGCGGCGAGATCGCCCACTCCTCGACGTACGGCATGCGGGACACCGAGGCCGGCGCGCCGGTGGAGCGGGACACGCTCTGGCGCATCTACTCGATGACGAAGCCGATCACCTCCGTCGCGGCGATGATGCTCTGGGAGGAGGGCCACTTCGAGCTGAACGACCCGATCAGCCGCTGGCTGCCGGAGTTCGCCGACGTCCGGGTCTTCGACAAGGGTTCGGCGCTCAAGGCGTACACGGTGCCGGCGATCGAGCCGATCCGGGTCTGGCACCTGCTCACCCACACCTCCGGCCTGACGTACGGCTTCGCGCAGACCTCGGTGGTCGACGCCCTCTACCGCGCCGCCGGCTACGACCTGGGCGTGCCGGCCGGACTGGACCTGGCCGGCGCCTCGGCCGGGATGGCCCGGCTGCCGCTGATGTTCCAGCCCGGCACCGGCTGGAACTACGGCGTCTCCACCGACGTGCTGGGCCGGCTGGTCGAGGTGGTCTCCGGGCAGAGCCTGGACGCGTTCTTCACCGAGCGGATCCTCGCCCCGCTGGGCATGACCGACACCCGCTGGTGGGTCGACGAGCCGGACGCCAAGCGGCTCGCCGCCCTCTACACTCCGCACCCGGGCACCGGGCAGGCGGTCCGCGTCGACCGGATCGGGGCCGCCGCGCTGAACCGCCCCGACTGCCTCTCCGGCGGCGGCGGGCTGGTCTCCACGGCCGCCGACTACCACCGGTTCACCCAGATGCTGCTGCGCGGCGGCGAGCTGGGCGGGGTACGGCTGCTCGCGCCCCGCACGGTGCGCTACATGACCCGCAACCACCTGCCCGGCGGCGGCGACCTGGCGTCCTTCGAGCCGGAGGGGTTCGCCGAGACGGTGCTGGACGGCATCGGCTTCGGCCTGGGCTTCGCCGTGGTGCAGGATCCGGTGCCCGCCCGGGTGCCCAGCAGCGTCGGCGAGTACTACTGGGGCGGCCTGGCCAGCACGGCCTTCTGGGTCGACCCGGTGGAGGAGGTCACCGCGCTGCTGTTCACCCAGCTGATGCCGTCGAGCACCTACCCGCTGCGCTCGCAGCTGCGCCAGCTGGTCTACTCCGCCCTGGTCGACTGAGCCGTTCCGCCGACGGGCGGCCGGAGCGGTCCATAGCCTGGACGGCATGAGCAAGCGCAGCGAGCGGGCCATCGGCCGCAGCGGAGTGCCGGCATGAGCAATGTCGTGGTGTACGGCGCCGGTGGCACCGCGGGCTCGCGGATCGTCACGGAGGCGGCCGGTCGGGGGGCACCGGGTCACGGCGGCGGTCCGCCGCCCGGAGGCGCTCACCTGGCTGCCCGCGGGGGTGAAGGTGGTGACCGGGGACGCCACCTCGGCGCAGAGCGTCCGGGAGCTGGCCACCGACGCCGACGTCATCGTGGTGGCGATCGGCGGCGGGGAGCGGGCGCTCTGGCGCGACGCGGCGGAGAACCTGGTCACCGTCCTGCGGGACGTGCCGAACCCGCCCCGGCTCATCCACGTCGGCGGCGGGGCGACCCTGCTGACGCCGAACGACACGCCGCTCCTCGACGAGCCGGACTTCCCCGACGAGTACCGGGACGCGGCGCTGGGCCAGGCCGACGCCCTCGCCCTCTACCGGTCCTGCGCCGACGGGCTGACCTGGACTTATCTGTCCCCGCCGCCGGTGGAGTTCCACCCGGGCGAGCGGACCGGCCGCTACCGCACCGGCACCGAGCACCCGGTGGTCGACGAGGGCGGCCGTTCGGTGCTGACCTACGAGGACCTGGCGGTCGCCATCGTCGACGAGATCGAGAACCCGCGCTTCGAGAACATGCGGTTCACCGCTGCGTACTGAGGCTCAGTCGGCCAGCCGGGCCGGGAAGCCGCCGGTGGCGATCGGCCCCCAGTTCTCGATGGTGACCCGGATCAGGGACTTGCCCTGGCGGACCATCGCCTGCCGGTACTCGTCCCAGTCCGGGTGCTCGCCGGAGATGCTGCGGAAGTACTCCATCAGCGGCTCCAGGGCGTCCGGTAGGTCGAGCACCTCGGCGGTGCCGTCGACCTGGACCCAGGGCCCGTTCCAGTCGTCGGAGAGCACGCACGCGGAGACGCGCGGGTCGCGGCGGATGTTGGCCGCCTTCGCCCGCTCGGGGTAGGTGGAGATGACCAGCCGGCCCTCGGCGTCGACGCCGCAGGAGACCGGCGAGGACTGCGGCCGGCCGTCGGACCGGGTGGTCATCAGCAGGACCCGGTGCCGGGGGCGGATGAACTCGATCAGGGCGGTCCCGGTCGACCCGGGTGTTGCTCGCGACTGGTGCGTGCCATGCGTCGGTTCTACCAGGCCCGGGCGGGCGTGCTCCGGCCGCGTGCCGGGCCGG
>NZ_JAEVHN010000447.1:0-5159 GCF_016803375.1 Micromonospora sp. 4G55 | reverse complement strand
GCGTCGGCCTGCGGCTGGTCGCCGCCGTACCCGCCGGTCGCCCGCTGGTGCGGCGGCGGCTCTGGGCCGAGGCGATGACCGACCGGTTGACCGCCGCCGCCTTCCGCACCCTGCGCCCAGGGGAGGGCGCGGAACTGGTGGAATTGCTCACCGCCACCCGGGCCCTGCTGGCCGGTGCCGCCGCCCGCTGACCGCCGCCGATCTCGACTCCGTTTGCGGCGTGTCGCGGTGTCGTGCGGGCCGGGCACCGCGACACGCCGCACAGCGAGCGAGTGGATCACGCGGCGGAAAAACCGGCGGCGCCGGACCCGCCCGCCCTGTCAGGATCGCGCCGTGACGCTTCCCGCCGGTTGGACCGCCCGCCGCCCCACCCTCGACGACGTCCCCGCCATCCTCGCCGTGGTGCACGCCGCGGACACCTTCGCCGTCGGCTATCCGGACTTCGATGCCGAGGACGTCCGGGCCGCGCTGACCGCGCCCTTCTTCGACCCGGCCCGCGACTCCTGGCTGGTCGCCGACCCCGACGGGACGGTCGTCGCCTGGACGGCGGTGGACAACCCGACCGGGGTGGGCCGCGACTTCGTCGAGGTCTACGTCCACCCGGAGCGCGGCGCGGACCTGTGCGCTCCACTGCTGGCCCGGATGCTCGACCGGGTCGCCGAGCGGGCCGCCGAGCGGGACCTGCCCGCGCTGACCGTCCGGTCCACCGTCTTCCCGCCGGAGACCCGCTGGGCGGCGGAGCTGGCCGAGGCCGGCTTCACCCGGGTCAAGCGGTACGTGCGGATGACACGCTCGCTGGCCGGGCTCCCCGCCGAGCCGCCGCCCCCGCCGGGGGTGACCGTCCGCCCGCTGCGCCCCGACGACGAGGCGGACCTGCGCCTGTTCCACCGGATCTTCGACACCGCCTTCCGGGACACCCCGGACTACGAGCCGGTCGACTTCGATCGCTGGCGGGAGCAGATTCCGGCGTCCGGCAAGGTCTGGGACGAGTGGTTCGTGGCCGAGGTCGACGGCGAGCCGGCCGGCGCGCTGCAATCCTCCGACCAGGCGCTGGATCAGGACATGGGCTGGGTCCGCACGCTGTCGGTGCTGCCCGCGTACCGGCGGCGCGGGGTGGGCGCGGCGCTGCTGTGGCGGGCCTTCACCGGCTACGCCGCCAAGGGCCGGGCCGCCGCCGGGCTCGGCGTGGACCTGACCAACCCGACCGCCCCGGTGACCCTCTACCGCTCGGTGGGGCTGGTCGAGGTGCGCTGGACCGACATGTACGAGCGGATCGTCCCCGCCGCCGGTGTGTGATGGGCGACGCCGCCCGGGGCCGGCGGTGACGGTCCGTGGCGCCGGGAGCAGACTGGAGGCGTGCGATACGCGCTACGCCGACGCGGTGCCGGTGGGGCGGGACCGCAGCTCGGTGACGTAGTCGTCCGGCGCGCCCGCCTTCTCGGCCGCGTTCGCGATCTCCGACAGGTACCAGGAGGTCGGCAGGCCGCCCTCGTACCCGTCGAAGACGTAGACCCACGCGGTGACGTCGCCGTCCAGGGTCGAGACGCGGACGTGCAGCTTGCGGTACGTGCCGGCGGTCACGCCCTCGATCTCGTCGAGCTGCGCGGCGTCGTACGGGTGGATGTCGTACAGCGCCACGAAGACCCGGTCGCCCGGGGACTCGACGACGGTGCTGACGGAGCCCTCCCAGCCGATCACGTCCTCGCCCGCGAAGGTCAGCCGCCAGCCCTCCAGCCAGCCGGTGCCCACCATCGGCGAATGCGGACAGTAGGCGCGCATCCGGGCGGGGTCCAGGTTTGAGCCGTAGGCGGCGTAGTGACGCACGGCGATGACGATAGCCCGGCGGGCGGGTGGGGGAGAATACGACGGTGCGTGTCGGACACGTTCGGGAGAAGAAAGTCACTGTGAACATCGACGAGGGGCGTGCGCTGTGAGCCGGATCGTGATCATCGGCGGGGGACCGGCCGGCTACGAGGCGGCGCTGGTCGCCGCGCAGCTGGACGCCGACGTCACCGTGGTGGAGGCCGAGGGGGCCGGCGGCGCCTGCGTGCTCTCCGACTGTGTGCCGTCGAAGACGTTCATTGCCAGCTCACAGGTGGTCACCGGCTACCGGGACACCGAGGAGTTCGGGGTGCACTCCGACGGGCTGGAGGCGGTCACCGTCGACGCCCGCGCGGTCCACGAGCGGGTCAAGCGGCTCGCCCTGGCCCAGTCCGACGACATTCACACCAAGCTGGTCAAGGCCGGGGTGACCTTCGTGGCCGGGACCGCCCGGCTGGGCGAGGACACGCTCGGTCACACCCACCGGGTGATCGTCACCCCGGCCGACGGCGGCGCCGAGCAGTCGATCGCCGCGTCGACCGTCCTGGTCGCCACCGGCGCCACCCCGCGCCAGCTGCCCACCGCCGTGCCCGACGGCGAGCGGATCCTGACCTGGCGGCAGGTGTACGACCTGCCCGAGCTGCCCGAGCACCTGATCGTGGTCGGCTCCGGCGTCACCGGCGCCGAGTTCGCCAGCGCCTACCTGGCGATGGGCGTCCAGGTCACCCTCGTCTCCAGTCGGGACCGGGTCATGCCGCACGAGGACGCCGACGCGGCGATGGCCATCGAGCGGGTGTTCCGCAACCGGGGCATGAGCATCCTCAACAACTCCCGGGCGGACGCGGTCCGCCGCACCGACGACGGCGTCGAGGTCCAGCTCTCCGACGGCCGGCTCGTGTCCGGCTCGCACGCGCTGATCGCCGTCGGCTCGATCCCCAACACCGCCGACCTGGGGCTGGCGGAGTACGGCGTCGAGCTGGCCCGGGGCGGTTACGTCACCGTCGACCGGGTCTCGCGGACCAACGTCCCCGGCATCTACGCGGCCGGCGACTGCACCGGCGTGCTGCCGCTGGCCAGCGTCGCCGCGATGCAGGGCCGGATCGCGATGTGGCACGCGCTCGGCGAGGCGGTCCGGCCGCTGCGGCTGCGTACCGTGGCGGCGAACGTCTTCACCGACCCGGAGCTGGCCACCGTCGGCGTCTCCCAGGACGAGGTGGACGCCGGCAAGGTGCCCGCCCGCCAGGTGATGCTGCCGCTGTCCGGCAACGCCCGGGCGAAGATGGACGACCTGGCCGACGGCTTCGTGAAGCTCTTCTGCCGCCCGGCCAGCGGCCAGGTGGTCGGCGGCGTCGTGGTGGCGCCCAAGGCGAGCGAGCTGATCCTGCCGATCACCATGGCGGTGGAGAACAACCTCACCGTCAACGAGCTGGCCCAGACCATCACGATCTACCCGTCGCTGTCCGGGTCGATCACCGAGGCGGCCCGCCAGCTCATGCTCCACGAGCTGGAGTGACCCCCGGATGGCCGGGCCGGTCCGCCGGCCCGGCGCTGCCCGGTCCCCGGCGGACCAGGGCGGTGGCGACGACCGCGAGCAGCCCCACCTCGACCAGGATCAGCAGCCGCTCGGCGAGCCCGATCAACAACCGGTCGCCCGGGTAGGCCGACCAGATCATGGCCCCGGCGAGCGCGAGGCTGACCAGCGCCAGGGCGCGCAGCCAGGGCGCGGTCCCGGGCAGCGCGTCCCGCCGGGCGAGCAGCCAACCACCCACCGGCAGCGCCACGAAGGTCACCACGGACGCGTACCGGTGCAGGTACGCCGCGGCGTCCATGGGCAGGCCGGGCTCATTCGTGGGCACCACCGCGGCCAGCAACAACCCCCCGGCCGCGGCGGCGAGCGGCAGCTCGCACACGGCCCGGGACCGGCGGACGCGGCGCAGGGCGGGGACCAGCACGGCGGCGGCGACCGCGAGCGCCACCATCGCCACGTCGATGACGCCGCCCCGGTCGGACACGGCGAAGTCGCTGACGGTCAGCGACCAGGGATTCAGGTCGTCGTCCACCTCCAGGTGGCCGATCACGGTGAGCAACGCCGCCAGGGCGATCGCGCCGAGGGCCACCAGGCCGAGGTTTCGGGTCGTGGGCATGCCGCCAGCCTGTCGCCGGAGCGACCCGAAGCGGATCGGGGACGGCCACCGAGATTGCGGCCGGGGTCCACCCCTAGTGCCGTGCCGGTGGGCCGACGGTCGGCCGGTGGGGAGGGCCACCCCGCCGCTGGACGCTACGGACCTGATGACACCAACGACTCACGCCGCGCGATCCGTTGACGTCATCAGATTGGTAGCGCCGAAAGCGTGTCCGCGTCGCGTCGGGTGCCGCGTCGCGTCGGGTGCCGCGTCGTGACGACACCGGGTCGTGACGGGCGCCGCGCCGGGACGGAGCGGGGCGGGCGTCAGTCGACGGGTACCTCGCCGCGGGTGCGGGCGCCGACCAGCGTCATCGCCCAACCCGCCGCCGCGAACCCGGCTGCCGCCGCGGCGGCGATCAGCGCCAGCCGCCAGGCCGACTCGGTCAGCGCCGTGCCGCCGAGGTGGCCGACCAGGCCGCCGTAGGCCGCCCAACCGGTCGCCGCGGCGCCCTCGTAGAAGAGGAAGAGCCGGTAGGGGTACCGGCTGCGGCCGGCGGAGAAGCAGGCCGCCATCCGGCCGCCGGGCACGAACCGGCAGAGCAGGATGACCAGTGGTCCCGGCTGGCGTAGCCCCCGGGTCACCCGGCCGGCCATCCGGCGGGCCAGGCCCGGCTCGGCGTGCCGGGGCGCGTGCCGGTCGGGGGCGCTGCGGCCGAGCAGATAGCAGGCCAGGTCACCGGCGAAGACGCCGAGCGCCCCGACGCCGATGGTCAGCGGCAGGCTGAGCCCGCCGTAGACGGTCAGCGCGCCGCTGGTGATCATCACGACCTGGGTGGGGATGACCGGCACGAACGCGTCGGCGATCAGCAGGCCGAGCAGCACGACGTACGCCCACGTCGGCGAGGCGACGTCAGTGAGAAGTTCGAGCACGACTGCCACCTCGCCGGTCAAGGCCGATCAGATCCCCCGAGCCTGACGGCGTGTCCGCCGTCACCGGGGACAGGCCCGGCCGGTGGTGACGGTGGACACGACAGGGCCACTTGGGTACAACGACGCAGTTCGGCCGGGGGTGACGGGCGGAACGGGTCGAATCCGGGCCGGATGCGGACGGCGGATCCGCGCTCCTCGGCGTACCGTTGTCGGCGCGCGGCCGCACGCGCGTCGGGCCCCCCGTTCCTGACGAGCCGGCCGCCGCGGGTCGCCGGCAGGTCCC
>NZ_JAEVHN010000446.1:0-5168 GCF_016803375.1 Micromonospora sp. 4G55 | reverse complement strand
CCGTCCCGGACGACCGCACCGTCGCCGCCGCGCTGGCCCAGTGCGAGGAGGCGATCGGGTACGTCGAGGACGCCACCGACCGCGCGGCGCTGCTCGTGCTCGCCGAGGCCCGCCGGCTGGCCGCCGCCTACCTGCGCCACTCCGGGGAGGAACGCGAGGCGCTGCGGCTGGCGCTGCGCGCCCGGGCGACCTGGGGTCGTCTCGTGCCCCGCACCAGCTGGGAGCGGATGCGGTCGGCGTCGACGCTGTCGCTGATCGGGGACTGCCAGGCGACGCTGCACCGCCACGAGGAGGCGCTGGCGGCCCGGCAGGAGGCGATGGCGCTCTACCGGACGGTCCCGCTGCTGCGGCGGGCCCGGTGGGTGTCGGCGGCCCAGTTGATCTCGATCGGCCTGGCCGAGTCAATGGCCGCGGTCGGGCGGCTCGAGGAGGCTGTCGCCCTGGCCACCGAACTCCGGGACGAGCTGCGGTTCCTGGCCCGCACCGGGGTGTGGCGGGAGCTGGCCCAGCTCCGGCTCAGGCGGGTGCTGACCACGCTCGCCCGGTGCCGGCACGCGCTCGACGATCCGGCCAGGGCCCGGCACGCGGCCGAGGAGGCGGTCGACCACTGGCGGTCGGCGATCGCCGGCGGGTCGTCCATGGACCGCGGCGGACTGGGTGACGCGCTGCTCGTCCTGGCCGACGTGGCGCAGCGGGCGGGCCACCCGGACGAGGCGGCCGAGCGGCTGGCGGAGGCGGTCGACCACACCCGGGGCGCCGACGACGACGTCCTGGCCCAGGCCCTGGCCGAGCTGGTCCCACTGCGGGCGGCGGAAGGCGACGGGCCGGCGGTCCAGGAGCTGCTGGCCGAGCTGGTCGACCTGTGTCGGCGGCACCACGAGCGGCTGCCGGAGGTGTGGCGTCCCCGGCTGGTCGTCGCCCTGTCGCTGAGCTGCGCGATGCCGGGGTTCGACTGGCCGGCGCCGTCGACGGTCGGGGCGACCCGGCCGAGGGTGCCACCCGCCACGGCCGGCACGGTGCCGGACGAGACGGTACGGACGGCGCAGGTTGCCGGCCGGGAAGCGGTGGAGTTGGGCCGGCTGCTGGCCGGCGCCGACCCTCGGTACCGCAACCTGCTGTCCGGCTGCCTCTTCGGGCTGGCCCGGATGGTGCACCTCGGCGGTGACCCGCGCGGCTCGGCCGAGCTGCTCGACGAGTGCGTGGCCATCCGGCGCGAGCTGTTCGCGGCCGACCCGGCGAAGCACCGGCTGCCGCTTGCGGAGGCCCTTGGCGACCTGGGCAACCGCCGACACGCCGTCGACCGGCTCGACGAGGCGCTCGACGCCTACCGGGAGTGCGTCGACCTGCTGCGGGCCGACCGGGAGCGGACCCACCCGGAGCACCTGCTCACGGCGCTGCGCAACATCCTGCGTACGCTCTGGCGCCTCGACCGGAAGGCCGAGGCGAACCGCGTGTGGGACGAGATCCGGGCGATCGAGGAAGCAGTCGGTGCCGGGGGTGCCGACCCGGCGTGACGTGTTCCGGGAGCGGGTACGCACGCGGCCCGCGACCCGACGCCGGGGAGAGCGTCGGGTCGCGGGTCGTGGCCCCCGTGGGGCAAGGTCCGTCAGGCGGTCTCGGTGATGGGCCGGTCGACCCAGCTCATCATGGCGCGCAGCTTCTGGCCGGTCTCCTCGATCGGGTGGGCCGCGCCCTCGGCCCGCCACTTGGCGAAGTTCGGCCGGCCGGCCTCGTCCTCGGCCACCCACTCGCGGGCGAACTCGCCGGACTGGATCTCCCCGAGGATCTTGCGCATCTCGTCCTTGACCCGGGAGTCGATGACCCGGGGGCCACGGGAGAGGTCGCCGTACTCGGCCGTGTCGGAGACGCTGTAGCGCATCCGGGCGATGCCGCCCTCGTACATCAGGTCGACGATCAGCTTCAGCTCGTGCAGGCACTCGAAGTAGGCCACCTCGGGGGCGTAGCCGGCCTCGGTGAGCACCTCGAACCCGGTCTGCACCAGCGCCGCCGCGCCGCCGCAGAGCACCGCCTGCTCGCCGAAGAGGTCGGTCTCGGTCTCCTCGGTGAAGGTGGTCCGGATCGCGCCGGCCCGGGTGCCGCCGATGCCCTTCGCGTACGACAGGGCGAGCTGGAACGCGGTGCCGCTGGCGTCCTGCTCGACGGCGACCAGGCAGGGCACGCCCTTGCCGTCGACGTACTGGCGGCGGACCAGGTGACCGGGGCCCTTCGGGGCGACCATCGCCACGTCCACGTCGGCCGGCGGCTTGATCAGGTCGTAGCGGATGTTGAAGCCGTGGCCGAAGAAGAGCGCCTTGCCGGGGGCGAGGTTGGGGGCGATCGCCTCGGCGTACAGGCCGCGCTGCGCGGTGTCCGGCGCCAGCACCATGATCACGTCGGCCTCGGCGGCCGCCTCGGCCGGCGTGAGCACGCGCAGGCCCTGCTCCTCGGCCTTCGGTCGGCTCTTCGAGCCCGCCGGCAGGCCGATCACCACGTCGACGCCGGAGTCGCGCAGCGACAGCGCGTGGGCGTGGCCCTGGCTGCCGTACCCGATCACCGCGACCTTGCGGCCCTGGATCAGGCCCAGGTCGGCGTCGTCGTCGTAGTACACCTCAACGCTCATTGACTTCCCTTTCGTACGGCGGTCCGAGCGGCCCGTCGTGGACTTGTGCGGTGGTTCGGGCGGCGCGGAGCGCGGCGAGGTCAGATCAGGCGGCGCGCAGCGCGGGCCCGGCGGTGATGGAGCGCGAGCCGCGCCCGATCGCCACCGTGCCGGACTGGACCATCTCCTTGATGCCGAACGGTTCGAGGTCGCGCAGCAGCGCGTCCAGCTTGTCGGGGGTGCCGGTGGCCTCGATGGTCAGCGTGTCCGGCGCGACGTCGACCACCCGGGCCCGGAACAGGTTGACCGTCTCCAGCACCTGCGCCCGGGCGTTGCGGTCCGCGCGGACCTTGACCAGCAGCAGTTCCCGGGCCACCGAGACCTGCGGGTCCAGCTCCACGATCTTGAGTACGTTGACCAGCTTGTTGAGCTGCTTGGTGACCTGCTCCAACGGGGACGACTCGGCGTTGACCACGATGGTGATCCGGGAGACGTCCGGGTTCTCGGTCTCGCCCACGGCGAGGCTGTCGATGTTGAACCCGCGCCGGGAGAACAGGCCGGAGACCCGGGCCAGGACACCCGGCTTGTTCTCCACCAGGACCGAAAGGGTGTGCAGAGTCATCAGATTTCGTCCTCGTCGAAGGCCGGGCGGACGCCACGGGCGAACATGATCTCGTCGTTGCTGGTGCCGGCGGCCACCATCGGCCAGACCATCGCGTCCTTGCCGACCACGAAGTCGATGACCACGGGCGAGTCGGTGATCGCCATCGCCGCCTCGATCGTCTTGTCGACGTCCTCGGGGGTCTCGCAGCGCAGGCCGACGCAGCCGAGCGCCTCGGCGAGCTTGACGAAGTCCGGGATGCGGTGCTTGTGGGTGCCCAGCTCGGTGTTGGAGTACCGCTCACCGTAGAAGAGGGTCTGCCACTGCCGGACCATGCCGAGGTTGCCGTTGTTGATCACGGCGACCTTGATCGGGATGCCCTCCAGCGCGCAGGTGGCCAGCTCCTGGTTGGTCATCTGGAAGCAGCCGTCGCCGTCCACCGCCCAGACCACCGTGTCCGGCCGGCCGACCTTGGCGCCCATCGCCGCCGGCACGGCGTACCCCATGGTGCCGAGGCCACCGGAGTTGAGCCAGGTGCCCGGCTTCTCGTACGAGATGAACTGGCTGGCCCACATCTGGTGCTGCCCCACGCCGGCCACGTAGACCGCGTCCGGGCCGGCGATCTCGCCCAGCCGCTTGATCACGTACTGCGGGGAGAGGGTGCCGTCGGCCGGCTCCTCGTACCCCAGCGGGTAACGCTGGCGCAGGTCGTCCAGCTGGGTCCACCAGTCGGCCAGGTCGGACCGGTGGCCGGCCTTGCGCTCGGCGGTGACCGCGGCGATCAGCTCGTCGATGACGTGCTTGGCGTCACCGACGATCGGCACGTCCGCGTGCCGGTTCTTGCCGATCTCGGCCGGGTCGATGTCGGCGTGCACCACCGTGGCGTCCGGAGCGAACGAGTCCAGCTGACCGGTGACCCGGTCGTCGAACCGGGCGCCCAGCGCCACGATCAGGTCGGACTTCTGCAGGCCGTACACCGCGGCGACGGTGCCGTGCATGCCGGGCATGCCCAGGTGCTGGCGGTGCGAGTCGGGGAACGCGCCCAGCGCCATCAGCGTGGTGACCACCGGGATGCCGGTCAGCTCGGCGAGCGTGCGCAGGCCCTCGGTGGCACCGGCCTTGAGCACGCCGCCGCCGACGTAGAGCACCGGCCGGCGGGCCATGGCCATCAGCCGGGCCGCCTCGCGGATCTGCTTGCCGTGCGGGTGCAGGGTCGGCCGGTAGCCGGGCAGGTCCAGGGTGGGCGGCCAGGCGAAGGTGGTCGGCGCCTGGAGGACGTCCTTGGGGATGTCGACCAGCACCGGCCCGGGCCGCCCGGTGGAGGCCAGGTGGAAGGCCTCGGCCAGCACCTGCGGGATCTCCTCGGGGGTCTGGACCAGGAAGTTGTGCTTGGTGATCGGCAGCGTGATGCCCTGGATGTCCGCCTCCTGGAAGGCGTCCGTGCCGATCGAGGGCCGCGCGACCTGACCGGTGATCGCGACCATCGGCACCGAGTCCATGTACGCGTCGGCGATCGGGGTGACCAGGTTGGTCGCGCCCGGGCCGGAGGTGGCGATGCAGACGCCGACCCGGCCGGTGGCCTGCGCGTACCCGGTGGCGGCGTGTCCGGCGCCCTGCTCGTGACGGACCAGGATGTGGCGCACGCTGGAGTCGTAGAGCGGGTCGTACGCGGGCAGGATCGCCCCGCCGGGGATGCCGAAGACGACGTCGACGTCGAGCGCCTCGAGGGACCGCACGAGGGAGCTGGCCCCGGAGACCTGGGCCGGGGCGGGCTGCCGTACGGCCGGGGTGGCCGCGGCGGCTGATCGCCGCCTACGTCTCGGGTCGCAACGGGTGCGACTTCTGCCGCGCGTCGCACTCCGCCACCGCCGGTGCCCAGCTCGACGACGGCCGTCGTCCTGGTGGATGGTGATGTAGTCGGCGCAGAGGTCCTCGATCGACCACCACCGACCTCGGCGACGACCGACG
>NZ_JAEVHN010000445.1:0-5172 GCF_016803375.1 Micromonospora sp. 4G55 | reverse complement strand
CTGCTGGCCGAGCTGCACCGCCGCGGCGTGCGGGCCGCGCTGCTGGAGGGCGGCCCCCGGCTGGCCGGCGCGTTCCTCGCCGCCGGTCTGGTCGACAAGGTCGTCGGGTACGTCGCGCCGAAGCTGCTCGGCGCCGGCCGGACCGCGCTGGTCGACGCCGGCGTGACGACCATCGCCGATGCCATCGACCTGGAGATCACCGACGTTACGCAGATCGGTCCCGACCTGCGGATCACCGCGCTGCCCCGAAAGAGGGAGGCCTGACATGTTCACCGGCATCGTCGAGGAGTTGGGCGAGGTCGTCCGCGTCACGGACACCGGGGGTGACTCCGCGCTGGTCGCCGTCCGCGGCCCGCTGGTCACCTCCGACGCCGGGCACGGCGACTCCATCGCGGTCAACGGCGTCTGCCTCACGGTCGTCGACGTCTCCGACGGCGTCTTCACCGCCGACGTGATGGGGGAGACGCTGCGCCGCTCCGCGCTCGGCGCGCTGCGAGTGGGCGACCCGGTCAACCTGGAGCGGGCCGCCGCGCTGAACAGCCGGCTCGGCGGGCACATCGTGCAGGGCCACGTCGACGGGGTGGGCGAGATCATCGCCCGGGAGCCCGCCGCGCAGTGGGAGACGGTCCGCTTCCGGCTCCCCGCCGACCTCGCCCGGTACGTGGTGGAGAAGGGCTCGATCACCATCGACGGCGTCTCGCTGACCGTGGCCGCGGTCGGCGACGACTGGTTCGCCGTCGGGCTGATCCCCACCACGCTGAAGCTGACCACGCTCGGCGGCAAGGGCGTCGGTGACCCGGTCAACCTGGAGGTCGACGTGCTGGCCAAGTACGTCGAGCGCCTGCTCGGCGACCGGCTCGCCGGCGGCGGCCTGCCCGGCGCGCCCGCGGGGGGTGGGCGCTGATGGGCCCGCTCGGCTGGCTGCTGGAGGCCCAGCTCGAGATCGCCGGCTCGCCGGTGCTGGTCCGCGAGATCGTCGGCAACGTCTTCGGGCTGGCCTCCGCGCTGCTCGGGCTGCGCCGGCTGGTCTGGGCCTGGCCGGTCGGCATGATCGGCAACGCGCTGCTGTTCACCGTCTTCCTCGGCGGCGTCTTCGCCACCCCGCAGGCGCACGACCTCTACGGCCAGGCGGCCGGCAGGTCTTCTTCTTCTCGGTGAGCGTCTACGGCTGGTGGCGCTGGTCGCGCAACCGCCGCCAGGGCGACGACCAGCCGGCGGTCAGCCCGCGCTGGGCCACCGGCCGGGAGCGGCTCGGCCTGCTGCTGGCCGCCGCCGTCGGCATCGCCGCCGGGTACCCGGTGCTCGCCGCGCTCGGCTCCTGGGGCCCGCTGCCGGACGCCTGGATCCTGACCGGCAGCCTGCTCGCCACGTACGGCATGGCCCGCGGCTGGGTCGAGTTCTGGCTGATCTGGATCGCCGTCGACGCGGTCGGCGTGCCGCTGCTGCTGCGCGGCGGTTTCTACCCGTCGGCGGCCATGTACCTGTTCTACGGCGCGTTCTGCGTCTGGGGTCTCGCCGCCTGGTGGCGGACCTCGCGGGCCGCCCGGTCGGCCGCCCCGCCGATCCCGTCCACCTACTCGGAGGCCGTCGCATGAGTGAGCGCAGCGAGCGAATCATCAGGTCCAGTGCGGTGGTGCCTCATGGCGGCACGGAGCGAAGCGGAGTGTCGGCATGAGCGCGTTCGCCAGTATTGAGCAGGCGGTGGCGGACATCGCCGCCGGCCGGCCGGTCGTCGTGGTCGACGACGAGTCCCGGGAGAACGAGGGCGACCTGATCTTCGCCGCCGAACTGGCCACCCCGGAGCTGGTGGCGTTCATGGTCCGCTGGACCTCCGGCTACATCTGCGTGTCGCTGACCGAGTCGGAGTGCGACCGGCTGGACCTGCCGCCGATGCACCACACCAACCAGGACCGGCGCGGCACCGCGTACACGGTGACGGTCGACGCCCGGGAGGGGATCGGCACCGGCATCTCGGCCGCCGACCGGTCGCACACCATCCGGCTGCTGGCCGACCCGGGCACCGACCCGACCGACCTGTCCCGCCCCGGGCACGTGGTGCCGCTGCGCGCCCGCGAGGGCGGGGTGCTGCGCCGCCCCGGGCACACCGAGGCGGCCGTCGACCTGACCCGGCTGGCCGGGCTGCGTCCCGCCGGCGTGCTCTGCGAGCTGGTCAACGAGGACGGCACCATGATGCGGGTGCCCGACCTGGAGAAGTTCTGCGCCGAGCACGCCCTGACCCTGGTGACCATCGCCGACCTGGTGGCGTACCGGCGGCGGCACGAGAAGCAGGTGGAGCAGGTCGCCGACGCCCGGATGCCCACCCCGTACGGGGTGTTCCGGGCGCTGGGCTACCGCGCCGAGCACGACCCGGCCGAGCACGTCGCCCTGGTCTACGGGGAGATCGGTGACGGGCAGGACGTGCTGGTGCGGGTGCACTCGGAGTGCCTGACCGGGGACGTCTTCGGCTCGCTGCGCTGCGACTGCGGCCCGCAGCTGCAGGCGGCCCTGGCCCGGGTCGCCCGGGAGGGGCGGGGTGTGGTGCTCTACGTGCGCGGGCACGAGGGGCGCGGCATCGGGCTGCTGCACAAGCTCCAGGCGTACCAGCTCCAGGACTTGGGCCGGGACACCGTGGACGCCAACCTCGACCTGGGGCTGCCCGCCGACGCCCGCGACTACGGCACCGGCGCGCAGATCCTCTACGACCTGGGTGTGCGCTCGATGCGGCTGCTGACCAACAACCCGGCCAAGCGGGCCGGGCTGGAGGGGTACGGCCTGACCATCACCGGCCGTGAGGGGCTGCCGATCCGGCCGCACCCGGAGAACGTGCGATACCTGCGGACCAAGCGGGACCGGATGGGGCACCTGCTGGACGAACTGGACGAGGTGACCGAGGCCCCGATGGGCCGGCCGGTCCCCGGCGACGAGATCGGAGCGTAGACATGGCGGGATTCGGCGAGCCCGGGGTGACCACGGTGGACGCCGCCGGGCTGACCGTGGGCGTGGTGGCCGCGCGTTGGCACGCCGACCTGACCGACCACATGCTCGACCGGGCGGTGGCGGCGGCCGAGGCGTGCGGCGCCCGGTCGGTGGTCGCCCGGGTGGCCGGCTCGGTGGAGCTGTCGGTGGTGGCCCAGGCCCTGGCCCGGCGCTGCGACGTGGTGGTCGCCCTCGGCGTGGTGGTCCGCGGTGCCACCGCGCACTTCGACTACGTCTGCCGGTCGGTGACCGACGGCCTCACCCGCGTCGCCCTGGACGAGGGGAAGCCGGTGGCGCACGGGGTGCTCACCGTGGAGACGATCGAGCAGGCCCGCGACCGGGCCGGGCTGCCCGGCTCGGCGGAGGACAAGGGTTGGGCGGCCACCGTGGCGGCCCTCGACGCCGCGCTGGCCATCCGGGACGTGGCCGCGGCCAACGGCCAGCGGGTCGGCTTCGGCCGCTGACCCCCGCCCGTCGTTAATCGGCTCGTTTCGCGGCGTGTCGCGGTGTCCCGGATCGGGGACACCGCGACACGCCGCAAAACGGGGGCCAGGCCCGAGCGTCCGGGTGGGGAGGACGACGCGGCCGGACCCGGTGCGCGAGGTGTCGCCCGGTGACTGGAAGAATCGGATCCCGTGAAGACGTTCGAGGAGTTGTTCGCCGAGCTGCAGGCCAAGGCCGCCGCCGGCACCCCGGGCTCGGGCACGGTCGCCGCCCTGGAGAAGGGCGTGCACTTCATCGGCAAGAAGGTCGTCGAGGAGGCGGCCGAGTCGTGGATGGCCGCCGAGCACGAGGGGCCGGAGCGGACCGCCGAGGAGATCTCCCAACTGCTCTACCAGGTCCAGGTGCTGATGCTCGCCAGCGGTCTCGAGCTCAAGGACGTCTACCGACATCTGTGAGTGCGCCCCGTCGTTGATCACATCTGATCGAAGGAGCACTCCGTCATGCTGCGTGTCGCCGTACCGAACAAGGGCGCCCTGGCCGAGAAGGCCGCCGAGATGCTGCGCGAGGCGGGCTACCGCCAGCGCACCGACCCGAAGGACCTCGTCTGCCGGGACGAGCCCAACGACATCGAGTTCTTCTACCTGCGTCCCAAGGACATCGCCACCTACGTCGGCTCCGGTGACCTCGACGTCGGGATCACCGGCCGCGACCTGCTGATCGACTCCGGCGCGCCGGCCGAGGAGGTGATGGACCTGGCCTTCGCCCGGGCCACCTTCCGCTTCGCCGCCCGCCCGGAGGACGTCCACTCCGTGCAGGAGCTGGGCGGGCACCGGATCGCCACCGCCTACCCGGGGCTGGTCGATCGGTACCTCGGCGAGCTGGGGGTCAAGGCCGACGTGATCCGGCTGGACGGGGCGGTGGAGAACGCCATCCGGCTCGGCGTCGCCGACGTGGTCGCCGACGTGGTGGAGACCGGGGCCACCCTGCGCCAGGCCGGCCTGGTCGTCTTCGGCGACCGCTGCTGCGCTCCTCGGCGGTGCTGGTCCGCCGCGCCGGCGCCCCGACCCACCCGCAGGCCGAGCAGTTGCTGCGCCGCCTGCACGGGGTGCTGGTCGCCCGCCGCTACGTCATGCTCGCCTACGACGTGCCGGCCGGCCTGCTGGACCGGGCCAGCTCGCTGACCCCGGGCATCGAGTCGCCGACCGTGTCCCCGCTGCACCGGGAGGGCTGGGTCGCCGTGCAGGCGATGGTGCTCCGCGACGACGTGCACCGGATCATGGACGAGCTGTACGAGCTCGGCGCCCGCGCCATCCTGGTCACCAACATCCACGCCTGCCGGCTGTGAGATCCCTGCCGCCGACGGCCGCGCTGGCCCTGGTGGTGCTCGGCGGGGTGGCGTCGGCCGCCCAGGGGGTGGCCAATGCCGAGCTGGGCGAGCGGGTGGGCAGTCCCGTGCTCGGGGCGGTGGTCAACAACGCCGGGGGCTCGCTGCTGGTCCTGGTCGGACTGCTGGTCCTGCCGTCGATGCGGACCGGGCTCGCCGTGCTGCGCCGGTCCCGGCTGCCCTGGTGGTGCTACCTGGGTGGGCTCGGCGGGGCAGCGATCATCGTGATCGGCACGTACGTCGTACCGGTGCTCGGGGTGGCCGTCTTCACCATCGCCCAGGTCGCCGGGGGCAGTCTCGGCGGCCTGGCGGTGGACCGGGCCGGGCTCGCCCCGGTGGGTCGGCTCGCGCTCACCCCGTCCCGGGTG
>NZ_JAEVHN010000444.1:0-5176 GCF_016803375.1 Micromonospora sp. 4G55 | reverse complement strand
AGGCGCACCGGACGCTGATCGGCCAGCTCGACAGCGGGGTGGCCGCGTACGAGGGGCTGGTGGCGGCGGCGGCCGGCTACGTCGCCGAGGACGCTCGCCCCAGCACCGAGCACCCGGCCGCCTCCCGGCTGACCGAGGCGACCGACCTGCTGCACGGCGTGGCGTCGGCCCTGGCTGAGCTGCGCGCCGTCGGCGAGCCACTGCGCGCCCCCACCCGCTGACCGGCCCGCCCGGGCACACCGCCGCCCGGGCGGCTCAGTCCGGCGTGGTGACCGGGATCGGCCCGGTGAACGGCGAGCTGCCCACGACGTTGAACGAGCGGATCCGGTAGTGGTACGTCACGCCCCGGGCCAGCCCGGTGTTGGTGAAGCCTCGACCGGTGACGGTGAAGGTGGCGACCTCCCGGGTGAAGGACGGGTCGAGCGCCCGCTGCACGGTGAAGCCCGCGCCCGGCCCGTTCGGCGTCCCCGCCGCCCAGTTCAGCGCCACCGTGGCCGTGTCCGGTGCGGGGGCGCTCGGGGTGGCGGTCACCCCGGTCGGCACCGTCGGAGCCGGCGGGGTGGTGACCGTGGCCACCGTCGACCACGGCGACGCCGCGCCGAGGTACGTGGTGCGCACCCGGTAGTAGTACGTGGTGTCCGGGGGCGACGGCCGGGTCGAGGTGGTTGTCCGCCACGCCGACGGCGGTGGTGGCCGGCCCGCTGGTGAAGGTGGGGTTGGTGGCCCGCTGCACGTCGATCCCGGTGGCGAAGGAGCGGTTCGTCCAGCGCAGCGCGATCCGCAGCGGCGCGGCCGGCGGGACGGCGGCGGCGATCCCGGTCGGCGCGCTGAGGCGTACCGACGCGGGGACGCTGTTGGACCAGGCCGAGCAGCTCGCCGCGTTCTCCGCCCGGATCCGGTAGTGGTAGGTGACGCCGGGGGTCACGGTCGCGTCGGTGTACCGGGTGGCGGTGGCCGCCACGGTGATCGTGGTCAGTCCCTCGGTGAAGGCCGGGTCGGTGGCCCGGTGGAGCAGGTGGCTGCTGGCCGGCGGTCGGCTGCCGTTGCCGGTCCAGGCCAGGGCGATCGCCGGCAGCGCCGTCGCCGAGCCGGGCATCGGCGTCGCGGTGAGTCCGCTCGGCCCCCGGGGCGAGACCCGCAGCACCAGCGGCCGGCTCATCCCCAGGTCGCGGTGGCCGGCCGCGCCGCTGGACCAGCGGTACTCCCAGCCCAGGTTGACCAGCTGGTTGACCACCGTCGCCGGGCGCCCGTCGAGCGGGCTGACCGGGGTGGAGCCGACCCGGGCGCCGGCCGGGCGGTCGGTCGGAGCAGCCGGAGGCTGTCGCCGATCTTGAACGGCAACGGGGGCACCACCGGGCGCAGCGCGACCACCACGTCCTCGGCCGGGTTCACCCGGATGGTCTCCTTCCAGCCCAGCTCCCCGCCGTCCGGGGGCCGGACGGTGCCGTCCCAGCCGACCCGGTTGACCAGCTGCACGTCGCAGCCGCCGATCCGCACCACGTGCGTCTGCCGGCCGGTGCCGCTGATCCGCCACACCTGGGTGCCGTCGACCGCCGCGCCCGGGGGCCCGTCCGGCTCGGCGGCGACCAGCACCTCGGTAGCCGGGTCGGCCGGGCCCAGCGGCAGGGACGCCGGGCCGAGCGGCCCCGCGTGCGGGTGGGCGACGCCGAGCCGCCCGGCCTGCCGGCCGTGCCCCGGCTCGAAGACCTGCCGACCGTCTTCACCTGGATCGGCAGGGTCACCGGGGCGGTGGCGCCGGCCGGGGTGAAGCTGACCGTGGTGGCGTGCACCGGCACCAGCGTCCGCCCGGCGGTACGGGTGCCGAACGCCGCGTCGTACTCCGGCTGCGGCACGATCGGCGGTCGCTGGCTGGCCGCGTACGCCCCGGGCAGCCGCTCGCCCAGCCGGCCCAGGTCGTACGGCTCGGCCGGGGTGCCGGCAACCCGGAACTGGAGCAGGGTGCGGGTGTTCGGGCCGTACCCGGGGCGGGTGCCGGCGACGCCGCCCTCGGCGCTCCGGTCCGGGGCGTCGGTGTGCTGGTCGTAGCGGGGATCGAAGCAGGGCAGCGGGGCCGGGGCGTCGTTGTAGAGGATCAGCGTGCCGCCGGGCGGGACGGTGGAGAAGTCGACCACCACGTCGGCCCGTTCGCCGGGGGCGAGCAGCAGCGCGTGGGTGTCCACGTTGAGCACGGTCGGGTCGCGCCGGTCGTAGCGGTAGCCGACCGGCCGGTTCGGCACCACCACCGGCGCGGGGAGCAGGCCGCACTCGTTGCCGATCCGAATCATGCGCGGCCCGGCCGCCCGGGGGTCGGGCACGCCACCGTCCCGCCCGTCGGTGGGCCAGTCGGGCGGCCGTCCCGAGGCGCGCATCGCCTCCACCATCGGCACCTCGCCGGCCCCGGCGTCGGCCAGCGCGCCGTCCGGGTGCCACATGGCGGCGTCCGAGCGGGCCCGGTAGAGCGCCAGGTTGAGGCTGCGGTCGGCGCAGGCGTTGAGGATCCGGAACCGGTACGCCTTCGGCTGCACCTTCAGGTACGGGTACGCGACCCCGTTGACCAGCGCGGTGTCCCCGTACGCCTCGGGCACCGCGCTCGGGTGCGGCAGGCCCGGCGCCCGGGGCGGCTCCTCCGGGGCGGCGACCGGGTCGTGGTGCGGGTTGTCCACCGGGCCGACCCAGAGCGGGTCGTCGCCGCCCGAACCGGGCACCCAGGGGCCGTAGTCCCACCGCCCGGTCGGGTTGCGCCCGGAGGCGACGTACGGGTTCTGCCGAGGCTGGTAGACGTGCGGGTGCCAGAGGTTGCCCCGGGCTCCCCACCGGTCCCGGTCCCAGGTCGGGTCCTCGGCGGCGAGCTGGGCGTCGTCGGGGACGAACGTCTTGTCCTGGATCACCAGCGGGAACTGCTCGGCGGGGAGCACCCCGTCGGCCGCCAACCGCTCCTCGGCCGGGTCGGTGAGCAGGTAGGGGGCCAGTTGTCCGGAGTAGACGGTCAGCCGGGACGTCCCGAGGGTGTTGTCGTGCAGCCACATCAGCCGCCCGCTCTGCTCGTTCGGGAAGTAGAGCGTGGTGGCGCCCAGGCCGGGGGGCGGCATGTCCGGCACGTGGCTCAGCCCCGGCCCGTTCGGGTACGGGGTGATCTCGCCCGCCGGCGTCACCCACTGCCACGGGTTCCCGGCACTGGTCCAGCCGGTCTGCGCGCCGGCCAGGTGCGGCACGGCCCGGTTCTGCGGGTACGGCGCCGGCCCGTCCAGCGGCCCGATGCCGGCACCGTCCAGGGTGGTGTCGACCGGAAGGAAGAGCTCGCCGGCCCGCCCGGTGGGCAGCTGGTTGATGAACTTGACCCGTACCGGCCGCCCGCGCCGCGCGACGATCATCGGCCCCAGGTGGTACGGCCGGTCCGGCGGGGCGACCGTGTTGTGCCCGTCGAGGTCGGTGCCGAGGTTGAGCTGCCGGTAGCCGCGCAGCCGGGTGGTGGGCAGGTCGCGGTGCAGCCGCTGGGTGTACTCGCAGAGCCCGATCTCGTAGTAGTCGCAGCCGGGGTAGCTGATGGTGTCCGGCACGGCGACGGGCAGGTGCGCGCCCAGCCCGTTGCGCCCGAGCGGCCCGGGCAGCGGCAGCGCGTCGACGAACTTGCGGATGCCGGTGCCCGGCACCACCCGGCCGTGCCCGTCGAGCGTCGGCAGCGGGCTGTGCGCGAAGTTGGGTACCGGCCCGAAGCAGCGTGGGACGGCGGCCGGGTCCAGGCTGGCCGGCGCCGGTCCGGCCGGCTCGCCGGTACGCGCCGCCGGCACCGTCGGTCCACCGACGCGGTCGGTGCGGACCGCGCGGACCGGCCAGCTGGAGCGCAGTCTGCGGAACAGGGCCATGGCTCTCCCCGGGGCCTGGGGGCGCGGCGGCCGCCACCTCGACGTGGCGGGTGGTCGCGCCCGGCAGTGACGAGCGGTGAGCACTCAACCGCAGCATGCGACCTGGGAGGCCGGTTAGGAACTACCCAATCGTCCCAATCCGGTACGTGTCCCTGTCGGACGGGCGGGTCGGGTCAGGGCTGTGCCGGGTCAGGGCTGTGCCGGGTCAGGGCTGCGCCGGGTCGGGTGCCGGCTGGCACCTCGGGCACCAGTAGGTGACCCGCTCGCCCAACTCCTCCTTGCGGATGGCGGTGCCGCAGCGCCGGCAGGGCTGCGCGCGCCGGCCGTAGACGTAGCTGGTCCCGCCCCGGTGCAGCGAGCCGGTGGTGCTCTGCGTCCAACGGCCCCGGTTGGCCGCGAGCAGCCGCTGGGCCAGCGCCACCGTGCCGGCCAGGTCGGGCACCGCCCCGACCGGGGTCCACGGCGAGAGGCCGCGCAGGAAGAGCACCTCGCACTTGTAGAGGTTGCCCACTCCGGCGAGGTTGCGCTGGTCCAGCAGCGCCTCGCCGATGGTGGCCTCCGGGTGGGCGGCGAGCCGGCGGACCGCCTCGGCCGCATCCCAGTCCGGGCCGAGCAGGTCAGGGCCGAGGTGCCCCACCAGGGACTCCTCCTCTGCCGTCGGCAGCAGGGCCAGCTCGTGCAGGTGGTAGCCGACGGCCACCGCGCTCGGGGCGCGCAGCACCACCCGGATCAGGTGCGCGGGCCGCGCCCCCCAGCGTTCCCCCGGCGCGTACGCCCGCCAGGCACCGTCCATCCGCAGGTGCGAGTGCAGCGTCCAGTGCCGGACGTCCGACCGCCCCTCCGGCGCGGCCAGGCGCAGCAGCAGGTGCTTGCCGCGGCTGGCGGACTCGCGCACCGTCCACCCGGTGAGGTCGGTGGTGGCCAGCTGCGGCACCCGGAAGTCGCTGCCGGTCAGGGCAGCGCCGGCCAGCGCCCGGTGCAGGACGCGGGCGGTGTTCCAGACGGTGTCGCCTTCGGGCATCCCACCATCCTCCCTCGGCCGAGCTGAATTCGCATGTGTCGCTATTTATACGGTGCTTCCCCTTCATGTCTTGACAACGCAGTATCAGGAGGTTCTGAGGAGAATGCTGTGGGCTGTCCCCCATCTCGTACCCTGTCCGCCCTGCTCGCGGGCGTGCTGACCGCCACCGCCGCCGCGGGTCTCCGTCCCGTCGCCGCGCTCGCCGCTCCAGCGGATCGTTCCCCGCCGTCGCCACCTCCGCCGCGCCGGGCGTCGAGCGCCTGGTCCGCGGACCTCGCCGTCGTCCGGTGGC
>NZ_JAEVHN010000443.1:0-5230 GCF_016803375.1 Micromonospora sp. 4G55 | reverse complement strand
GCCGGCGACCGGGCGGTACGCGTGCCGGTGGAGCCGCCGGACGAGGTGGCCGACCTGGCGTACGCGCTGAACGGGCTGGCCGCCGCGCTGGCCACCAGCGAGGGACGGCAACGGGAGTTCCTGCTCTCCGTCTCGCACGAGCTGCGCACCCCGTTGACCGCGATCCGGGGCTGGGCCGAGGCGCTGGCCGACGGGGTGATCGGCGCGGACGAGGCGCCGGGCACCGGACGGACCATGCTGGCCGAGGCGGAACACCTGGACCGGCTGGTCAGCGACCTGCTGGCGCTGGCCCGGCTGGAGGCGGCCGACTTCCCGCTGGAACCGGTCCCGGTCGACCTCACCCGGTTGGCCGTCGACGCCGAGCGCACCTGGTCGGACCGGTGCGCGGCGGTCGGGGTGCCGTTCCGGCTGGAGGCGCCGGACACCGCGGTGCCCGCGTACACCGATCCGGGGCGGATCCGGCAGGTGGTGGACGGGCTGCTGGAGAACGCGCTGCGGGTCGTACCCCCGGGGGCGCCGGTGGTGCTCGCGGTCCGGCCGGCGGGCGCGGACCCGGCGGCCGGCGGGGTGGTGGAGGTCCGCGACGGCGGGCCCGGCTTCACCGACGACGACCTGGCGGTGGCCTTCGAGCGCGGGGCGCTGCACCAGCGCTACCGGGGGGTGCGCAAGGTGGGCAGCGGACTGGGGCTGGCGCTCGCCGCCGGCCTGGTCCGCCGGCTGGGCGGGGAGATCGCCGCCGGGCACGCCGCCGAGGGCGGGGCGGCGTTCACCGTCCGGCTGCCGCCCATCCTTACCTGACCCGAACATCGGCCTGACGCGGCGCCCATCGGGCCGCGCGACGCTGAGAGCACCACGGACGAGAGGGAGTGTCATGGCACGTCAGGGATTCGCCGTCGCCACCACGTCGCTGCTCGCGGCGGTCGCGCTGGGCCTCAGCGGCTGCGGCCCCGCCCAGGTCGCCGACGGTACGGCGCAGCAGGCCGCGGTCGACGTCGCCGCGGCGATGGGCGTGGAGGGCCAGGCGCTCGCCGCCATGGGCTTCGACCCGACCGAGCTGGAGCTGGTGGCCGCTCCCGCGCCGTCGGCCTCCGGATCAGCCGAGGCGGAGGCCGGCCCGAAGGGCAAGCGCGGTGAGCGGGCCGAGGAGTGGCGCAAGCGTCGCCAGGCCCGGGTGCTGCTGCGGAAGAACACCCTGCACGGCGAGGCCGTCGTGCAGACCAAGGACGGCGGCACCAAGACGGTCGTCGTGCAGCGCGGCGAGGTCACCGCGGTCGACGGTGACTCGGTGACCGTGAAGTCCACCGACGGCTTCACCCTGACCTGGACGTTCGGCGACAAGCTCCGGGTGATCGAGCGGCGGACGACGATCCAGTCGAGCGACGTCAAGGTCGGCACGAAGATCGGTGTCGCCGGCGCCAAGGACGGCGACGCCACCGTCGCCCGGTTGATCGTGGTGCCGTTCAAGCAGCAGTAGTTCGAGCGAACCGGGACGGAGCCGGCGCGGTGGTCCGCGCCGGCTCCGCGCGGTCAGTAGACCCGGGACCCGATGAAGTCGTCGTGCCCGTACCCGACGGGGTTGGCGAACGACCGGGACTCGAAGGACCACTGCTGCCGGCTGCTGGTGGAGCAGCCGGCCAGCCGCAGCCGCGGGGTACCCAGCCACGGGTTGTCGAACGCCACGCAGAGGTTGGTAGCGCCGGCCGGCTTGAGCTGGTTGCCGGCGAAGACGAACTTCTGGTTGGCACCGCCGTGGCAGTCGTAGATGTTGATCGCCGTGCCGGCGGTCAGCGAGCCGCCCGCCACGTCCAGGCAGCGGTCGTGCGACAGCTCCGAGTGCAGCGACTGGCGCGCCGGGTCGTACCAGAAGCCCTGGTTACGGCCACCGTGGCAGGCGTACGACTGCTGGACGGTGCCGTTGCGCGAGTCGTACCCCCTGCCGTCCACGCAGGTGCCGGTGGCGGCGTTGCGCAGCTGCTTGAACTCCAGCAGCCCGGGCTGGAGCACACCGGTGCCGGTGCTGGCGGGGTCGACGCAGGTGGCCCGCTGGAGGCCTGCGTTCCAGAACTGGGTGATGCACTGGGCGAACATGCCGTGCCCGCGGATGTTGGGGTGGAACGACTGCCGGGCGGCGTTCTCGTCCCAGATCCCCACCTCGATGTAGAGGCCGCGGACCGAGGTGTTGTCGGTGCAGAACTCGTGGCCGTGGAAGAGCCGGCTGGCGTCGAGGTAGCGGGTGCCGGTGTTGGTGGCCGCCGCCCGCAGCGCCGACTCGAACAGCGGCACCGCCTTGTTCCGCGCGAACGCGGCGTCGGCCAGGTAGAGCAGGCAGCCGCCGGCGTACCAGCCGGGGAAGTTCGGGTTGTCCTCCACGTCCGGGCTGCCCGGACTGGGATACGACATCAGCACCAGCTCGTAGTCCGACCGCAGGTAGCCGGCGTTGGTCATGGTCTGCCGGATGGAGGTGAGCGCCTCCTGGACCGCGCGCCGGCTGCCGTCGGTGCGGATGGTCCACTGGTCGGTGTAGGTCGGGTAGCAGGGACCCTGGAAGAAGACCCGGCGTACGGCGCAGTCGGTGGCGACCGGTCCGAACTGGATCGTGCCGTCGCCGTTGGCGCCGACGACCACCCAGATCAGCTTGACGTGCGTGTTGCGCGCCTTGATCGCCAGGTAGTCGCCCTGGTTGAGCTCGTTGTGCTGGGTGGGGCCGCCGGCGACCAGGTTCCACGGGGTGGCGCCGGAGCAGGCGAGGTTGTACCGGGTGTCGGACGGGATGCCGGTGCGGAACACCGCCTGGTCGTACGAGCGGTCGCACCAGTTGCCGTTCTGGTGGGTGCCGGGCACGTAGTTGCCCACACCCTCGCCGGAGATCTCGCTGTCGCCCATGGTGACCAGGGCGGTGCGGCGCTGCTCCAGCGGCCGGATCTCCGGTGAGCCGTAGAGCGCGCTGGCCTCGGCGGCGCGGACCGCTTCGAGGTTCGTCGGGAGTGGCTGGACGGTCGGACGGTCCTCAGCGGCGGCCGAGGACGCCGGCCCGAGGAGCATGGGCAGGACGAGGGCGGCGGCGGAGACGACGGTGAGTGCCCGCCGTCGGATCGCCGGTGCGCGCCTGGTGGGGGTGCCAAGCATCGACGCACTCCTTTCCGCTCGATCGCAGGACGTCGATCGAGTTACCGGACGGTAACGCGGGCGATGCACGGATGTGAATATGTCTCGGAAAGGTTTCCGCCATCTGCGCGGCGGTGGGCCGAGTGGCCGGGTGGGGTGGGGTGGTCAGCGGCCGGGCGGCAGGGCGTAGCCGACGTAGTCGCGGAACTCCAGCGTCCAGCCCGCCGGCACCAGCTTGGCGCACGCCGTACGGCTGCCGGTGCAGACGATCGCGTCCACCGAGGCCGGGTCGGCCGGGGGCCGGTCGGCCAGCACCGACTGCAACGCCACCAGCTCCGGCGAGCGGCCCGCCTCGTCGCGCAGCAGCAGCCACCAGGGGTACTCCCAGTTGTCGTTCTGCTGCACCAGGCCGATCCGGCGGGCGTCGCTCGCCCGTACCGCCGCCGCGGCCCAGCGGAACTCCTCGGCCCAGTGCGGCCGGCGCAGGAAGCGGGTGTCCCACTCGGAGGTGGTGAACACCGAGCCGGCGCCGACCAACCGGCGTGGGAAGCCGTACGACAGGGCCAGCACGCCGGCCAGCGCGGAGGCGGCGAGCATGCTCACCACCAGCCCGGCCACGACCGACCGCCGCCCGGGCCGGAGCCGCCGCCGCAGCAGCGCGTCCAGCCAGAGCCCGGCCAGCGGCACGGCGGCCACCAGCGCGTAGAGCAGCAACCGGTTCCCCCAGGGCTGCCACTTGATCGTCGCGGTGTGCAGCCCGACGGCCACCACCACCGCGACCGCGTACGCCCGCAGCGCCACCGGCGCGGTCGGGCTGATCCGCGCCGGCCGGGCCAGCGCGAACACCGCCCCCAGCAGCGCCAGCGTGCCGGCCAGCGGGAACGCCACCCGGTCCTCGTCCGGGTACCAGGCCGGCACCGGGAACACCTCCCGGCCGAAGGTGATCGCGCGGTCCTGCGGGTCGACGCCGATCGCCCGCGAGCCGTCCGTGATCGCCCCGGCCGTGCCGGCGCGCAGCGGCGCGAGCGGGGTGTCGAACGCGGTGTGGCCGATCCGCAGCGCGTTGACCAGGATCGACGCCGGGTCGTGCCGTTCCATCGGGATGGACTCGCGGAGCCGGGGCGGGCCGAGCGGGTGGCCGAACTCGACGGTCACCCGGGCCAGGAACGGGCCCACCACCGCCGCCGCGACCAGCAGCACCAGCAGCGATCCGGCGATTGTCCGCACCACCCCGACGGCGCCACGACCCTCCCCGGCAGACCCCGCACCGACCGACGCCGAGCCCGCCGACGTCGAGCCTGCCAATTCCGAGCCCGCCGGCACCGGGCTGGCTGACGCGGTGCCCGTCAACCCGGCACCGGCCAACCCCGAGGCCGTCGGCACCGGGCTGGCCGACGTCGAGCCCGCGCCGTCCGTCGCCGAAGCAGGACCCTCGTCCGTCGTCGCCGGGCGGAGCGCCAGGCGGAGCTGGGCGACTCCCCAGAGCACCAGCAGCGGTCCGACCGCGAGCAGGCCGCTGGTCTTGGTCAGCGCGGTCAGGCCGGTGGCCGCGCCGAGCGCGAGCAGGCTCCCGACGTCCGCGCGCCGGCGCAGCCCGTCCAGCGCCAGCGTCCCGGCGCAGCCGGCCCAGGCGGCGGCCACCAGGTCGGTCTGGGTGCTGGTCGCCTGGAGCGCACCATCGGCGTGGTGGCCAGCAGGAACGCGGTGAGCAGCTGGGCCCGCCGCCCGCCGCCGAGCTGCGCGACGACCCGGGTCGCCACCACCAGGCAGCCCAGCGCGGCGGCCCACTGCACCAGGTTGTGCAGCGCGTCGCCGCCGGTCAGCAGGCGCAGGTGCAGCAGCAGGTACTCCGCGCCCGGTGGAATGGTCACCTGCCGGTGGATCGCGGTGGGCCAGAAGTCCAGGCTGCCCTGGGCGACCCAGTGCTCCACCTTCGGCAGGTGGTAGGTCTGCGAGTCGAAGTTGTTGGGCTCGGCGAGCAGCGCGACGAGCAGCTCCACCAGCACCAGCCCGCCGACCGTGCCGGCCAGCAGCCGCTCGCCCCGGCTCGCCGTACCCCGGAAGTGGGCCAGCCGGGCCCGGACGCCGGCCAGGGCCGACGCGAGGACGCCCGGCCCGGACGCCG
>NZ_JAEVHN010000442.1:0-5245 GCF_016803375.1 Micromonospora sp. 4G55 | reverse complement strand
CCCAGCCCCGTCCCGCCCGGCAGGCTGCGCACCCGCCACGCCATCACCGCCAAGGCACAGGTCGCCGCCGGTGCCCTGCCCACCGCCGCACCTTGGCAGCGCCGCGCGCAGCTGCCGCCGCCGAAGCCGACCCTGCACCTCGCGGTGATCGTCGACGCGTCCTTCTCGATGCACCCCTGGGCGGCGCCGATGTCGTCGGCCGGGTGGATCCTCGCCCACGCTGCGCGTACCACTGACGCGGTCACGGCCACGATCGCCTTCGGCAGCGACGCCACCCTGCTCGTCGGACCCCGGCAGCGTCCCACCCAGGTGCTGGAACTGAACGCCGACGGCGGCAGCGCCGCGTTCACCGACGCGGTGAAACTCGCCGACGAGGTGCTGCAGCTGCGCCAGCCGGGCCGGTTGCGGATGCTCGCCGTCGTCTCCGACGGCGACCTACCCGACATCGACCCCCCACAGCGGTTGATCACCATCCTGCACCGCTCGGGTTGCCCGGTGCTGTGGCTGCGCCCCGCCGACCTCGAGGGGCACACCTTCACCGACACCACCACCGTGATGGTGGCCGACCCGGTGCAGGCCATCGGCCGCATCGCTGACGCCGCCGTCACCGCCCTCGAACAGGCCTAACCCGGCTCCAGTAGCCACCTGACGCCCCGGACTCGCTCCCGCGAATCGCCCGAGAGCGGTGAGGGCCACCTTCTCTCCCGCGCTCGTCCTGCTTGCACCGCCATTGGCGGTTGCCCGGCCACTCGCGCACCTCGCGCACCCCGGGCACGGCCGACAGGCCGTGCCCGGGTTCCCACGATTGAAGGGAACCGTCCCATGACAAACACCTCCCACGCTCGCCCCGCCGTCAGCGGGCCGGGCGAGAGCCGTCAGCCGAGGATCGCCGTGGTCGGCGGATCGCTCACCGGCCCCGTCGTCGCGCTCCTGCTGCTCCAGGCCGGTTTCGACGACGTCGACGTGTACGAAGCCGCGCCCGCCACCGCCAACCTCGGTGGCGGTCTGATCGGTCTCGAACACACCGCGTTGGACGTGCTGGACCGGCTCGGCATCGGCCAGGACGAGTTCGTCGCGCACGACTCGGAAACCTGTCGGCGTACGGGTCAACGGGCCCAACCGGGTACGGCCGAACGTGCACAGGTCTACAAGGCGTTCAACGACCGGCCCCGGCGGCCTGGTGCCTCTGCCGTCGATCCGGTCATCGGCTTCTACGACTGACACTGTCGAAGCCAGGCCGAGATCGTGATTACTGAGCGCAACTTATCCTGGGCCCGAGTCCCCGGGGGCAGTCCCCCGCCCGGATCGCGGCCATGAGCGGACGTCCGCGCACTACTCGTTGATGAGCTGCTCTCGAAGAATGTCTGCGTGCCCACAGTGCTGGGCGAGCTCGCGCAGCACGTGGAGATACACCCACCGCAGCGGAAGCGGGCCCCGCCGGTGCCCGTGAAGGATGTCGTCCAGACCCAGGGATGACGTCGCATGGCGTGATGCTTCGCAGGCTTCGCGGTGTGCGTGCTGGACGGTGGCGATCGTGTCGTCGTCATCGAGGATGAACGACTCGTCTGACGTCGCAGGGATGCCGATCTCAGCGCGCGACCGGCACGTGACGGCTTCGTCAAACCAGACCTTCTCGACGAAAGTCGCGTGCTTCACAAGACCCAGCAGCGTGGTCCGGGAGGCCACCAACGATCGCGCACCTGTTCCTCTGTCAGCCCGTCCAAGCAGCCGTTGAGCGCGCCGCGGTGCTCGTCGAGGAACGCCTCGACCTGGGCACGGGCTGGCTGTGCGACGACCTGGTCGGCGAAGGTAGGCGGGTAGGAAGGCATGGCGAAGCATTCCAGACCGTCGCCCAGGAGCAACTAGCGGACATCGGCACGAGCGGTCGGCTGACTTGTCGGTCTCGCAGGTGCGGCCCCTGACGCCCGCTCGGCGGCAGATCAGTGCGCCTAATGAACCTTCCTGCCGTCTACGCCGCCACCTTCAGATGCTGTTTGCGGCAGCGCCGAGCACGTACCACAGCAACGCACTCAGGACGCCGCTGGAGGCCGTGGCGACGAGCAGGGTCGGCCACGCGAGCCAGAGACGGTGCGCCGTGGCCAGCCAGACCAGAACGGCCAGCGGGAGCACGATCTTGAGCAGTTCCGAGATCACAACACCTTGGATGAACTCCGCTTGGTACGGGTCGGCCACCGGCAGCAGTTGCCAGGGCGGCACCTCCACCATCGCCTGCCAACCTTCGCCGGACAGGAGCCCACACGTGACCCCAGCGGCCAGCGCTGCTGGCGACACTCCGCCGACTCGTACGACATGGCCAAGGAGCCCTAGCGTCGGTCCCGCGACGAGAGAACCGATCAACCACACTGTCGTCATGATGGCGACCGAGCGCAGACCCTGCAGGTCGGCCGACGTGCCGTCCTCCAAGAAGCCCCCACTCCATCGGCGGCTGACCCCTAGCACAAGCAGGTAGTAGAGCAGCGTGGCCAGCACCAGTAGAGCGGTAGCGCCGCCAGCGGCTCGTCTGACACCGGCAGCCGCACGGCCGGCCAGGAAGGCCGCCAGGCCCCAGGCGAGGCCACTGCTGGTAAGCGTGATCACGACCTGTCCCACAACACCGTCGACAGAGTCGGCAGCGAACGCGAGCAGCCCCAGCGCGACAGCGGCGGTGGCGACGACCGCCGCATAGGTGCGACGTGGCCCTTCAACAGCAACGTCGGTAACGCCCAGCCTCCTCAAACGGGCGCCCACCGTATCAAGATCTCAAGGGTCGCCTCCCTTCCTGCGCCTACAAGAAGGCATCCTCATCTCGGCTACTTGCGGACGCTGACCGGGCGCGCGGTCTGCGGCAGATCCGCGCACCCCGACCTTGGCCAACCGGTGCCGCACGACGTGCGATTAGAGTCCGCGCATGCGGGATGACATCGTTCTGCGGCTCGACCACGCAACCGCCGAAGATCTGTACGTCGCGTTGTACGAGGCCGGAGAGCACATCGCGGCTGGCGTAGCCATCACTCCGCCCACCGCCGAGGAGGCCGAGCGGCTGGGTACCCTCCTGCGGGACCTGGGCCACGCCCTTGGCCGTCGTTGCTCTCCGTACTGCGACCATCTTTAGTTGGCAGGGGTCGCGCATGTTCAGCGGCAGATGAGGATGGCGGCGCGGCGGTGACGGGAGCGGTTGCTGCTGCGGATCAGCCGGTCAGGCACGCGGTGTGGTGGCGGCCGATCGGCGGCCCCCATGCGAGGCGACCAGGGCATCAGCCACGATCGCGGCGTCCGCGTCGGCGACGTCGGCGGGATACTCGGGCAGGAGGTCGTCCCAGACGACCAGCCAGGATCCGTAGAGCTGCGCCTGGCCCTCCGGCCGGGCGAAGAACCAGACGTGCAGGTGAGCGCCGCCGTCGCCGATGCGGTAGACGTGGGCTCGCGAGATGTGCGGCAGAGCCTGCACGTGGCGGACGATTCGTGTGGTCAGCAGTCCCAGCTCCGCAGCGAGATCGTCGGGGAGATCCGCCATGTCATAGTGATCGCGCGGGTACAGCATCAGCACCAGCGGCACGCCCACTCCCGGGACACGGGCCAGCCGCCAGTGATCGTTGAACCAGATTCCCTCGTCGCGCTCCTGACAGTTCCGGCACTCCGCCGGATCCTCGCCGTGCCGGGCGGGCTCGGGCAGCACCGGCGGGCGCAGTGGCGCAACGCGCAATCCATCCTGTTCGAACGGGCTGATGTCCCATCCCGTCATGCGCGCCAGCGGAAGCCGCCGCTCGCTGTCCGCGGCGGCCACCGCGTGGTCATAGAACTGGTCCGGACGCAAGGCCATGGCGCGAAGACTAATACAACCAAGATCCCATCGCTATTCATCGCTATTACGTGGGCTGCCCGCCACGGCCCGACGGGTGGCCACACACTCGATGGCACGGATTCGCCGTGGGAACCCTCTTGTCGGCTATGAGCGGGGTCGCCAGCGCCAAGGAGGCTCGCGCGCTGTGACGACCGCCCGCGGCCGGCGCACCCACGGCGGCAGAAGAGGATAGCTGTGTGGCGGCCGGTTGGGAAAGTCGCGTGACTACGTTCGGCGGTGCTGTCAGCCTGGTTCGATGGACAATCAGCTGGCCGGCGTCGCGGCCGAACGCCGCGTCTGGGGCGTTGTTCCCGCAGAGACCCGGCAGGCGTTAGAGACCGGCCTGGCATCAACCGATCTGCAGACAATGCTGATGGCGGTGGCCCGCGCCCGAGCGCGGACGATCACTCCGGCCCGGATACTGAGGCGCTGGCGCCACGACCGCTTCGTGCGGCCGTCGACGTCCGATCCACGGTTGCTCGCCCAGCTCGAAGCCAAGCTGTGGCGCCTCCTGCCGCAAAGGTTTGCTGGTGTGGAACTGTCACCCGTGGCACCGCTGGGAACATGTTCCGCAGTCGCCCCGGTCGACCAGCACCGCGTAGTGAGCACAGTCCGGGGCACCGAGGTGCTCAGCGATCCGACCAATGCCCTTGCTATCGAGGCGGCCGCCCGCCGCCGCGAGCAGTGCGTCGACGGCAGGGTTGACCTTGCCGCGTGCCACCGCGTGCTGCGAGCCCAGCAATTCGACCCCGGCAACGCGGCCCATTTCCGGCTGTTCGCCCTGGCCTCCAGCGCCCGCGACCGCGGCTCCGGCCGTACCGAAGCTCAACTGCTTATCGACCACGTCAGGTTTTGGCAGCTAGTGCTGGCCGAGATGTTGCCCACCACCGCCACCCGGATCACCGTCACCGTGTTCGGGCACCACGTCCTCGCCGAACGCCTCCACGACACGATCCACCCCGCGTTGACCGGCGCTTCGACGGCGGTTCCGGTTGTTGAGGACAGCACCCGAATCCACGGGACCGGTTACTACACTGGCATCGCGATCGGACTACGAGCCGACGTTCGCGGCCAGACCATCGACCTCGGTGACGGCGGGCTGACCACTTGGACCGCGCAGCTCATCAACACTGCGAAGGAACGCTGCATGGTCTCCTGCATATCGACCGAGCGACTCACCGCGCTCGCCGAGCGACACCACTAGTCACACCACCCGCTCTGCGGCCATGACAGTAGGCCTTCACCGTAGGCTGCCCAGCCGATCGACATACTGCTGGACTGCGGCCACCCGGGCCGGAAGCGGGTCTGCCGGAACTTCGAAGAGATCGAATCCCACCTCGCGGTAGGTCAGTTCGTGGACCTTCTCGAAGGCGAGCGCGTCCTCGAAGCTGATACGGCGAGCGG
>NZ_JAEVHN010000441.1:0-5245 GCF_016803375.1 Micromonospora sp. 4G55 | reverse complement strand
CGCAACTGCTGCGCGCACCGCCCGATGTCGGCTCTGACGGCGGCGACATCGATTGTGGAAAGCCGGCCGTCGGCGGCCGCCGGAGTGAAGCGGAGCGTGAGCGGCTCGCCGAGGTGGGCCACGTCCACCCCGGCCGCGGTCGCCGCGTCGGCCAGTCGCCGGTGACCCTCGCGCAGCTCCGCCGCCGTCCGGCCGAGTCGTTCGGTTTCCTCCACGAGCCGGGCCGCGGCGTCCGCTGCGGCGCGCGCTCCGCCGCGGCGGCCCGTTCGGCGGACCGGGCGGCTGCCTGTAACGCCTCGACCGCTTGCCGGCGTTGCCCGAGGTCGCGGACCGCCCGGTACTCGGCGCTGTCCCGCAGCGCGGCGAGTTCCGTTGTTGTGTCCTGCACCTGCGCTTCCCAGCGGCGCGCCGTAGCGGCGGTCGTGGTTTCCGCATCCAGCGCGGCGGCCACGTCGCGTTCACGCTCGCCGGCCTGCCGGCGGCGGGTCCGCAACTCGACCAGCGCGGTCCGCACGGTGGTGACCCTGCGGCGCAGCTCGCCGCGCAGGTATCCCCGGTAAGCGGTCAGCAGGTCGGTGAGGGCGGCGGAGGTGCGTTCCAGCCGGCCGAGGTCCTCGCGTACGGCTTCCAGGTCGTCGAGGTTGTGCGCCACCGTGTCGAGCACGTCGTCGTCCAGCGGCGGCAGCGCCTCGCTCAGCTCCACTGTCAACTGGCCCGCCTCGATCCGGTCGCCGACGGTGGGTCGCCGCAGCCGGTAGAGGAGGTGGACGAGGTTGCGGTAGCGGCCGGCGTCGGTGATGCCGAAAAGCTCCCGGGCCACCCGCGCCCGGTAGTCCCGGGCGCTGGAATACACCGCGTCCTCACCGAGCCGGTCCCGCAGCCGGTCGATCGGCAGCGGCTGCCGGTCGGCCACGAGGGTGACGTCGGGGCCGACGCGCAGTGGGGTCACGAAGTACAGCAGCCGCGCCTCCCCGGTGGCCGACGACCACCGCACCACGGCGCCCAGGGTGAGGAAGCTGTCGGTCCCGTCGCCGCTCTGGCGGCGCAGCTCGGCCCAGAGGAAGCCCTGCCGGTTCACCGCGGTGGACCCCTCGCTCATCAGCCAGCGGAACGTCGTCCGTCCCGCTCCGGTGGCATCGAGCCGTTTGACGTCGCCATCGAGGAGGAATGGCAGCAGCAGCTCCAGCGCCTTGGACTTGCCGGCGCCGTTCTTGCCGCGCAGCAGCAGCCTGCCGTCCTCGAACTGGAAGATCTGCTCGTCGTACTGCCACACGTTGCAGATCCCGGCCCGGTGCAGGCGGAACCGGTTGGGGTTCCCCCGGCCGGTGGTGCCGGGCCGCGCCGTCGCGGTGGTCACGTCTCACATGCTCCTTTCGAGTACGGCGTAGCGCGCGGCCGCCGCCAGCAGGACGTAACCGCCCGGCGTCGTGCAGCCGCGCCCCTGCCGGGCGTCCACCGCCCGCGCCGCGGCGACCGCATCGTCGTCCTCCGCGTCCGCGACGGTGGGTGCGGCGGGGGCCATCAGGCGCATCTGGACGAGTAGACCCGTCACCGCCTCGCGGAGCAGGACCGGGTCGTCGACGTAGGCGGCGGCCCAGTGCCGATGGTGCCGCTCGACCAGGTCGGCGAGCAGATCGTCCAACAGGCCCTCCGGTACCGGCACCCCGATCACCGGCGTGGCACCCGACCGGGCTGTCGGGGCGTCCGGGCGGAGTGCCGCCACCAGCGCCTCGACGCAGAGCAGGGCGGCCTGGGCCACCGTGCCGGTGCCGGGGAACCCGATGTCGGACAGGTCGTCGTCGGGGTCCATCAGTGCCGCGCCTTCGGCCCGCAGTTCCGCCTGCAGACCGACGTACTCGGCGAAGGACCGCTCGTCGCGGCGCTGCTCGCGGCGCAGCCAGGCCCGCTCGGCGGCGCTTAGGTCGTCCACATACACCACCGGAGTCTCGACCAGCCGCCGGCGGACGGCGTGCCGGGCGCCACCCGGACCTGCCGCCGAGGCGGACCGGAGGAAGCCCTCGGGTGTGTCCGCCCTGCTCAGTGGCGTCGCCAGCAGATGGGCGGCGATGTCCCGGTCCACGGTCAGCAACGCCTCGGCTCGACCGTCGTCGGCGTACCCGGCGACGCTGCCCTGCTCCTCCACCAGCACCCGCCACGCGATTAGTTGCCGCAGCGCCGCCCCCAGCGCCCGCCGCTCCGCGGGTCGGTCCACGTCGCCGAGGTCGATGCCGGCCTCGACGGCAGCCGCCCGGATGTCCGCGACGAGCTGGGAGAGCAGGATCTGCTCGGCGGAGGTCAACAGGACGGCGACGGCCAGCGTCAGATACGAGTACATCCGGGGGGTGAACGGCGCTCCCGTCGACCGGGTCAGGCCCCGTCCCGCCCCCGGGCCGAGTCCGGCCTTGAACAGCCGGGCGAATCCGGCCTCCACCACCAGCCGGTAGCCGAGGAAGGTGGCGAACCATGTCTTCAACCAGTCGGCATGTCGTCTGACTAGCGGGAACTCGTCGTGCTCCGGAAGCAACAGAGGCACTGCCAACAGAGTGCGTACAGCCCGCCGACGCTCGGCGGCCAGTGCGATGTCATGCGTATCAGCCATCGCCGGTCGCCTCCACCGGCGCGAGCCTGATGGACAGCCCGTCAGCGGTGAAGTCACCGCTGGCCGACCGCAGGACCAGCGTCGCCCCCGGCTTCCCGACCACCTCACACCGCAGCCCAAGATCCATCGAGAGCGTCGCCGCGGACCCGAACGCCGGATCACCCGCACCCAAGGCCTGCGCCAGCAACTCCAGAAGCAGGCTCATCGCCGACGCGGACAGGCGGACGGCGGACAGGTCAGCTGCGGCGGAGAGCAGTTCACCGGCGGCGGTGACGCGTGCGCGCTGGGTCGCGGCCGCCTCCGCCAGCAACATCGCCTGCTGCTCGCTGCGGTCTACCACGCCGGTCGGCCGGCCGCGGGGCGCCCGATTGCCCCGTTCCCGCAACGACACCGGCACCGTCACCGCGGGTGCCGGCCACCAGCTCTCCGTCGCCGGAACCACCGCCTCCGGATCTCCCGCGATCCCGACATGCCGCGCCCCGTACAGCCCGAAGGCCGCGGTGAAAAGGTCCGCGGCGGTGTCGGCGTCCGTGCCGTCGAGCCACCCCGCCAGCCGCAGCAGGTCGCGGCGTCGCGACACCCCGTGCCCGGAGGAGCGGATCATTCGCTTCGCGTTGGCCAACAGGGACTGCAACGCCCGCAGTGTCGCGTCGCGGAGCTGACCAACCTCGCTGCGCCGGCCGTCGGTGTCCCGGAACCAGGCGCGCAGCGCCTCCCAGTCGGCCACCTCACGGCCGCGGGTCCGCTGCACCGTGACACCCACCGCCTCAGCGGCTTCGACGAGGCCGTCACCGTCGGCGTCGATCCGGGCGAGCAGTGCGGGCAGCTGCGGCCAGATCCGGTCGAGGTCGCGCTCGATGCGCGGTGCCAGCAGCACGACCTCCTCGGTGATGGACTCGACGTAGTCGAGCAGGAGGTTCTTGAAGCCCGCGTATTCCCCGGCGTCGAGGTCGTAGCGGGCGAGCACCTGACCCAGGTAGGCGTAGAAGTCCCGCACCGAATCGCGGAACTGCCAGAACTGGGCGAAGGTGGTGACCACGACGTCCCGGGTCTGGGCGGGGTCCGGGCCGCCCGGCCGTTCGACCTGCTCCGCGACGCGGGCCAGGCCCGCCGCCACCAGTCCGAGCAGCTCCCGGCTGATCTCGCGCGCCGAGTCGGCGCTCGCCAGCATCTCGTCCACCTGCCGCTGGATCCGTTCGCCCAGAGGTGAAAGCTGGTACCGCGAGCGCGCCCGGTGGTATTCGGCGATGCTCTTCACCCGTACGGCATGCGAACTCGGCAGCAGATTGCCCCAGCTCACCAGCCGTCCCAGGCGGTCGGCGGCGGTATCGACGGTCAACTGCTCACCGTTGCCGTTCAGCGCGTCCGCGACCTCTTGCGCCGACAGGTCGGTCATCAGCGAGCCGGCGAACAGGCGCATGATCGCCAGATAGGTGGACCGTTCCGGGACGGTCAGGTAGGTGTACCCGTCGAGCCGGTCCAGCTCCTCGATGCGCGCGCCCACCTATGAAGGGTAGGCCGGATCCGCAGGTCCGCGTACTGGGCCCTTCCTTCGGGAGGCAGGCCTCGAGTCGAGAAGCTCAGCTTGTCTCCAGGTTCCGATCGACGCGATCCGCGCGGCGACGGGTGTCACCGGACTGTCACAGGAGACGCACAGATTCTGGTGCGCGGTGACGCTGGGGTGACGCCGATTTGCGCAGACTTCCTGCTGAGGCGAGCGATCCACGGGCCACCGGAGGCCCCTTTCACCGGTCCAGCTGGCGGTCGGTCGGCTCCGACAAGGCCTTCGCCGCCCATGGTCCCCGGTGCAGGGAGTCGATCGTGAACTGTGACAGAAGCGCGCGGTTGTCCACGGCAGGGGGCAGCGGACCACAGCCGGTGTCCGACGCCGAGCCGGCGGTCCGCCTCTTGCTGCTCGGCGGCTTCCGGCTGCTGCACGGTAGGCGGCCGGTGGTGGTGCCGCGCGGCCTGCAACGCACCATCGCGCTGATCGGTCTGCGCCCGGGCGCGACCCGCGCCCAACTGGCCGGCCTGCTCTGGCCGGAGGTACCGGAGGAGCGCGCCCTGTCCTCGTTGCGGACCGCGCTGTGGCGGCTGCGGCGGGACCCGTCCTGCCCGGTGATCACCGACGGCGACACGGTCCGGCTGCACCCGACGGTCGACGTGGACGTCGACGAGCTGGCCCGGGCCGACGCCCGGGTCAGCCAGGGCGGCGATCCCCGGCCGGCGGCGGCGGTCCTCGCCGCCGGGCGCCACGACCTGCTGCCCGGCTGGTACGACGACTGGGTCCTACTGGAGCGGGAACGGCTCAGACAGTTGCGGCTGCACCTGCTCGACGAGATGGCCCGGGCCCACCTGCGCGCCGGCGAGCACGGGGAGGCGTTGCAGGCCGCGCTCGAGGCGATGGCGGCCGAACCGTTGCGGGAGACCCCGCACCGGCTGGTAATCCAGACGCACCTGGCGGAGGGCAACGCGTACGAGGCGCTGCACGCCTACTTCGTCTACCGCGACCTGCTGCGGCGCGAGTTGCAGCTGGAACCGTCCACGGCGATGCGCGCGCTGATCAGCGAGGTGCTCGCGTCGCACGACCGGCCCGCGCGGCGGGCCCCGGCCCAGCCGGGGCGCGGTGTCCCGCGACTCGGCCCC
>NZ_JAEVHN010000440.1:0-5259 GCF_016803375.1 Micromonospora sp. 4G55 | reverse complement strand
CCGTTGACCGGCCTGAACCCGGTCGGTCCGGGTACCCGGGGCGGGTGGACCAGCCGCCGATCTCCGACTACGGGTTCCTCTCCGACTGTCGCTCCGGCGCGCTGGTCGGCCGGGACGGCTCGGTCGACTGGTGGTGCCCCGACCGGTTCGACGCGCCGTCGGTCTTCGGCCGGCTGCTCGACCCCGAGGCCGGGTACTGGCGACTGGCGCCGCTCGGGCCGTCCCGGGTGGAGCGCGCGTACCGCCCGGACACGCTGGTGCTGCGGACGGTCCACCACACCCCCGAGGGAAGCGTCGCGGTCACCGACGCGCTCGCCGCCCAGGTGGGCGCCCGGGGTCACCAACTGGGCCTGAACTCTCCGGCGGTGCTGCTGCGGGTGGTCGAGGGGCTCGGCGGGCGGGTCCGGATGGGGCTGGACTTCGCGCCCCGCCCCGAGTACGGCCTGCTCACCCCGTACCTGCACGAGCAGTCCGACGGCGGGGTGCTGGCCGTCGCCGGCCCGGTGGCGCTGACCCTGCACGGCAACGGGCCGACGCTGCGCGCCGGGCGGGACCGGGTCCGCCAGGAGTTCGAGGTCACCGCCGGGCAGTGCGTCAGCTTCGACCTGGCGTACGCGCCGGTGCACGGCGACCCGCCGGCCCGAACGGACCCGTTGACCACGCTCGCCGAGACGGTGCAGGCGTGGCAGGCGTACCGGGGGCTGCACCACTACGACGGCCCGTACCCCGAGCAGGTGCGCCTGAGCGCGACCGTGCTCACCGGTCTGACCTGCGCACGCAGCGGCGCGGTCGCCGCCGCGCTGACCACGTCGCTGCCGGAGCGGTACGGCGGCGACCGCAACTACGACTACCGCTACTCCTGGCTGCGCGACTTCGCGATGACGATGCGCGCGCTCTGGGTGGCCGCCTGCCCGACCGAGGCGGACCGGCTCTTCGCCTGGGCGGCCCGCGCGATCGGCCGGATCGGCGACCAGCCCGTCCCGGTGCTCTTCGGTCTGGAGGGGGAGCGGGACATCTCCGAGCACGAGCTGGAGCACCTGCGCGGCTACGCGGGCAGCCGCCCGGTGCGGGTCGGCAACGACGCCTGGCGACAACGGCAGCTCGACGTGCCCGGTGAGGTGATCTCGGCGGTCTGGCGGCTGCACGAGTATCTCGGCGAGACCTTCGAGGAGGAGTTGCGCGAGATGGTCGTCGGGCTGGCCGAGGAGGTCGCCGCGAGCTGGCGGTTGCCGGATCACGGGATGTGGGAGATTCGGGACGCCGAGCGGCATTACCTGTCGTCCAAGGTGCTCTGCTGGAGCGCCCTGCACCGGGCGGTCCAGTTGGCGCCCCGGCTGGGTGAGCGGGCCGACCCGCGGCGGTGGGCCGCGATCCGCGACGAGATCCGGGACACCGTGCTGCGCGACGGCTGGAACGACCGGATCGGGGCGTTCACCGGGGCCTTCGGGTCGGCGGAGCTGGACGCCTCGGCGCTGCTGCTGCCGATGTCGCAGTTCCTGCCCGCCACCGACCCCCGGATGCGCGCCACCATCGAGGCGATCGAGCGGGAGCTGGGCAGCGACGACGGCCTGGTACGACGGTGGGGCAACGACCCGGCCGGCTTCGTGCTCTGCTCGTTCTGGCTGGTCGAGTGCCTGCTGTTGGCGGGCGAGGAGGGCCGGGCCCGGCGGCTGTTCGAGCAGGTGCTCGGGCACGCCAACGACCTCGGGCTCTTCGCCGAGCAGGTGGACCTGCGGACCGGCGCGCAGCTGGGCAACACGCCGCAGGCGCTGTCGCACATCGGGCTGATCAACGCGGCCTGGCGGTTCGCGGATCTGAGCTCCGGCTGAGCGTCGCGACGAGATCCTGCAACTCTCCTGCAATCGCCAGGCATTGACGGTGATGCGCGCGGTCCTAGCCTCGGGATACGGGAAGGCCCTTTCCTGAGGCTCGCGCCCCCTCATCCCGCCCGGAGACCGGGCCTCCGGCGGGACGCGCCGCGGCACCGGCCACGGCCGCCGTCGCCTCCGCGACGTCGGCTCGACGCCGCCGGTCGCCGCATCCCACCACCTGCTCCACAGGAGGAACTGTGCGTACCAGACCCGTCAGAAATCGACGTCCACTAATGCTTGCCGTGGGCGCCGGCGCCACCGTCGCCCTGCTCGCCGCCGGCATGGGCAGCTCGGCCTTCGCGGCCACCGTCTTCTCCGACACGTTCGCCGACGGCGACGCCTCCGGGTGGTCCAAGTCCGGCGGGACGTGGGCAGTCAGCGGCGGCGTGTTCAGCCAGTCCAGCGCCAGCAGCGAGCTGGCCCGCCAGTTCGCCGGGCAGACCGGCTGGACCGATTACCAGGTGCAGGCCCGGGTCCGCCCGGACGGCTTCGGCTCGTCCACCGGCCTGGTCGGGCTCGCCGCCCGCTCCAGCAGCAGCACCAAGATGTACCGGCTGGCCCTGCTCGGCTCCGGCCGGGCGGAGCTGCAGGCGGTCAACGGCAGCCAGATCACCGCCATCGGGTCCGCCGCGGTCGGGGCGTCCGCCGGCACCTGGTACACGCTGCGGATCGAGGCCAGCGGCAGCACCATCCGCGGCTTCGTCAACGGCACCCAGATCGCCTCCGGCAGCAACAGCCTGGTCAGCGCCGGCCGGATCGGCCTGGTCACCGCATACGCCAGGGGCAGCTTCGACGACGTGACGGTGGACGCCTCCGTCGCCGCCCCGACCACGCCGCCGACGACCAGCCCGCCCCCGAGCACCCCGCCGCCCAGCACGCCGCCGCCCACCACTACCCCGCCGCCGTCCGGCTCGTGGCCGACCCCCACCGCCAGCCAGAAGGTCGACGCCACCATCGCCGTCAGCGGCACCTTCGACGGTGGCCTGAAGCGCTACCGGGATGCGGGCCAGTGCTGCGCCCTTCATTGCCGGGGGTGTAGGCCCGCGCTGGGAGGGCCGCCAAGGCCGGAGCAGTGCCTAGACCGGGCGGTTCTGCTGCTCGATGTACTGACGCACGACGCTCAGCGGTGCGCCGCCGACTGAGCCTGCGAAGTAGGAACCCGTCCAGAGCTTGTTGGCCCGGTAGTAGTGCCGCCGTAGGTCGGGGAACTCCTGCCGGAGTCGCCGGCTGGACACGCGCTTGAGGCTGTTGACCAGCTTCGCTAGCGCCACCTTGGGCGGGAAGTTGACGAGCAGGTGGACGTGGTTGTTGCCGCCGTTGAACTCGACCAGCTCGGTCTCGAAGTCGGCGCACACCGCCCGCATGATCTCCTGCATTCGGGCGAGGTGCGCGTCGCCGAACACCTTGTGCCGGAACTTCGTCACGAAGACCAAGTGAGCATGCAGAGCGATTGCGCTTGCCTACCAGTGCGGATGCCTTCGAGTTCAGCCATTAACCAACGGTACGGTGTATGGGTGCAGCTCCGTTACAACTACCGCGTCTACCCGACGCCGAGTCAGCAGCAAGCGCTGGCTCGGGCGTTCGGGTGCGCTCGGGTGGTGTTCAACGACGGCCTGCGCGCACGGCAGGAAGCGCGGGCCGAGGGCCTGCCGTATCTGTCGGACGCCGAGTTGTCCAAGCGGGTCACCGCGGCCAAGGCCACGCCCGAGCGAGCCTGGTTGGGCGAGGTTTCCTCGGTCGTCCTGCAACAAGCTCTGGCCGATCTGAACGTGGCGTACCGCAACTTCTTCGCCTCGCTGTCGGGCAAGCGCAAGGGTCGCAAGGTGGCACCGCCGCGGTTCCGCTCGCGCAAGGACAACCGGCAGGCGATCCGGTTCACCGCCAACGCCCGGTTCAGGGTGCTGGACAACGGCCGGCTGCGGCTGCCGAAGATCGGCGACGTCGAGGTGCGCTGGTCGCGGACGTTGCCCTCCGCACCGTCCAGCGTGACGATCATCAAGGACGCAGCAGGCCGGTGCTTCGCCTCGTTCGTCGTGCAGAGCACAGACGAGGCGTTGCCGCCCTCGGATTGTGCGGTGGGCATCGACCTGGGGTTGACCCACTTCGCGGTGTTGTCGGACGGTACGAAGGTGGCCGCCCCGAAGTTCCTGCGCCGCGCGGCCCGCAAGCTGCGCCGGTTGCAGCAAGACCTGTCCCGCAAGACCAAGGGGTCGAACAACCGCAAGAAGGCCGTCGTGAAGGTCGCCCGCGCTCATGCGCGGGTGGCCGACACCCGGCGCGACTGGCAGCACAAGCTCTCGACACGGATCATCCGCGACAACCAAGCGGTGTACGTCGAGGACCTGTGCGTCGTCGGTCTCGGCCGGAGCAGGCTGGCGAAGTCCGTGCACGACGCCGGTTGGGCGGCGTTCACGGGCATGTTGGAGTACAAAGCCGCCCGGTACGGGCGCACCTTCGCAAAGATCGACCGGTTCGCGCCCACGTCGCAGACGTGCTCGGCGTGCGGCCGGCTCGACGGTCCCAAGCCGCTGAACGTCCGATCGTGGACCTGCCCATGCGGGGCCGTCCACGACCGGGACGTCAACGCGGCGATCAACGTGTTGGCCCAGGGACGCTGGGACAACTCAAACGCCTGTGGAGCGCAGGTAAGACCGGCACCCGTGCCGGCACCGCGCGAGGAAGCAGGAATCCGCCCGGACGCCGCGTGTTCCACGCGCAGCGTGGAGGGAATCTCCGTCCTTTAGGGCGGAGAGATCGTCAATACGGCATCGGCGACGGCGGGCAGAGCGAGAGCCAGGACCCGATGTTCGAGCTGGCCGCCGGGGCCACCCTGCGCAACGTCATCATCGGAGCGCCGGCCGGTGACGGCGTGCACTGCGAGGGCAACTGCACACTGATCAACGTCTGGTGGGAGGACGTCGGCGAGGACGCGGCGACCTTCCGTGGCGGCACCACCTACACCGTCGACGGCGGCGGCGCCCGATCGGCCAGTGACAAGGTGTTCCAGCACAACGGCCCGGGCACCGTCCACATCAGGAACTTCCGGGTGGAGAGTTCGGGCAAGCTCTACCGGGCCTGCGGCAACTGCTCCCCCTCGTACCAGCGGCACGTGGTGATGGACAACGTCACCGCCACCTCGACCAGGGTGCTCGCCGGCATCAACACCAACTGGGGCGACACCGCCCGGTTCACCCGGATCACCATCCTCAACGACCGGACCGGGACACCCGGATCTGCGTCAAGTACAAGGGTGTGCCGAAGGGCAGCGAGCCGACCGAGATCGGCGAGGGCGCCGACGGCGTCAACTGCATCTACTCCGAGTCCGACATCACCTGGCGCTAGACCGCCCGACCCCCGGTGCCCCGCGGACGCCCGGTCCGCGGGGCGC
>NZ_JAEVHN010000439.1:0-5288 GCF_016803375.1 Micromonospora sp. 4G55 | reverse complement strand
ACGTCGCCGCCGAGCAGCAGAAAGTCGATCAGGGAGAGCGCGAGACCACGCCAGGCCGCCTTCCGGGCCTCCTCGGCGTCCTCTGCGGAGGCGAGCTGGAACCCGCCGGGCGTGTCCAGGCTGGCCATCATCGTGAGCAGCTCCGCCTGCTGGAAACCCTGCACGACACCGACCGCGCCGATGGCGGCGGACAGGCCACCGGCGGCGAGCGCGACCGGCGGCTCGATCATCGCCAGCACGATCAGGAGCATGCTCGCCACGTCCATGCCCAGCTCGCCGGCGAGATCACGCAGCTGGCCCACCAGCAGGACCAGGTCGATCCTCCGGCGCTGCTCGTCGGTGAACGCCTCGATCACGTCCGGGTACACCGCCGCCAACCGCCGCGCCGCGACCGGATGCGCGGACAGCAGGAACGCGCGCAGCTCGTCCACGTTGTCCAGCCGGTCCTTGAGCTCCGCGAGCGCCTTGGCGGTGGCGTCGCCGTCGGTTCCGGCCGCGAGTTGGTCGGTGAACTCGCCGAGCGTCGGAGCCTCGTCCTCGTCCCGCGTGATCGTGATGAACAAGGGCGCCAGCGGCTCGTCGGCGGCGATTTTGCCGATCTGCGCGGTCAGCCGCTGCGCGCTGCGGCTCTCCGCCTCGGTGGGCTCGCGGTCGCCCATGACCCACGTCAACAACGCCGCCTCGTGCAGCAGTGGGCGCAGCGCGGCGGTCTTCGCCTTCAACGCGCCGCCCGGCTCGGGCAGGGGCAACGGAGCATCCGACGGGTGGAAGCGGCGCCGCTGCGTCTCCAGCGCCCGCTCAGCCAGCATGAGACGGGCCAGCGTGTAGTCGAGCGCGGTCTGGGTGAACAGCCCGCCAAGCGGCAGGTCCGGCCGGTAGACGTCGCCGTCCCAGGCGTCGTCGCCCTGCGCGTGCAGTTCGGCGAGCCGCAGGTCGGCGTTGAGGTACGGGCCCGGATCGTGGTCGGGGTACTGCGTGGACAGCCACGGCGCCCGGTGCGGCATGCCCGCCACGCAGTAGTACCGGCCGTCGCGGGTGGTGCGCAGCACATGGCCCTCGACGGTGGTCAGGGCGACCACCCGCGGGTCGGCCCGGGCGGAGGTGAGGTCGGTGCGGGCGGGACCGGTGCCCGACAGCACATCGGCGTAGGTGAGGTTCGTCGACAGCTCGCACGCGTAGTAGAGCTCCAGCAGGGGGTTCGCCTGCAGCACCGCGGTCGCGACGCCGGTCAGTCGCGCCTGGGCGATCGCCTGGTCCTCGTGGAGACAACCGGCTATCGGAGCCAGCACCGGCCCGGCGAGGATGTTCTCGTCCTTGACGTCATGGTGGGCCACGACGACGCCGGTCAGTTGCTGCCCGGCCTCCACGTAGGCGTCCGCGAGGTGCTGCGCGTCGGCTGCGTCCCGCACGAGCGCCGCGACCCGCTTCTCCGGCTCGGAGTAGGCGGTGCTCCACAGCATCTCGCCCAGCACCGCCAGCGCCGCCGGTGGGGGCTCGACGTCGTCCATGCCGCCGGCTGGTCGTTCGTCGTCGCCGAGAGCGAGGATGGTCAGCACGTCGGGGTAGCTCAGCTCGTGCGCGGTGATCTGGCGCTCCAGCGCCAGGAAGCCGACCTGCGCGGTCCGGTACGGCATGAGCTGCTGTGCCTCGCCGAGCAGGTTGCGTACCGTCTCGGCGGCACGCACGGCAGCCAGCACTCGGGTGTCCGCCGCCCGCAGGCGCTGCACCGCCGCCGGCCCGTACCGGTCGCGCAGCCGCCGGAGGAACGCCGGAGCCGATTGTGGATAGTCCCGTTCCACGCCGGTGATTCCCTCCAGCAGGTGAAGGAAAACCGCGACGTCGGCCGCCGGATGTCGTTGCAGATAGTCAAGGAGATCGGCATCCTCCATGCGGCCGACGCCGATGGTGGACGTGACGACAGATCGCATCGGCTGACTCATCGAGATACACCCACGCCTTCTATGCCTAGCCGCAACCCCTATGACATCGTCGCGACGTGGGGCTAGCACATCGTCCATTGAGGCAAGCATGACCTCCCCGTCCGGTGCCGACCCACGCCTTCTGGCTCTGGCCAAGGCGATCGGCATGGTCGACGGCGACGGCAACGTGAACCAGGACTGGTTCGCCGATCCGATCAGCCGCCTGCGCGGCATGGTCACCGACCCGGGGCAGCGCCGCGCCCTGCTCGATCTGCTCGACCTCGCGTTGCCCCCGGCACCTGAACTCGGCAGCGCGAGGGAGTCCTGGCATCCGCTGTTCGAAAAGGACCCCTTCGGTCTCTACCTGACCGTCGCCGGTGACGTGCTTGGAATCGCCGCCCGCGCGGGCACCGGCGCGGGCGACCCGAACGCCGCCCTGGTGCTCACCCTGCCCCTGGTCGACGCCTCGTCCGAGCTGACCGTCATCGCCGGCACCGCGGCCGGCCCGCTGGAGGTACGCCTCGACCTGGCCACCACCGGCATCGACGCCTCGGTGCTGGCCCGGGTCGAGCTCGACGGTGGCGGCTCCGTCCGGATCGTGCTGCGCGACATCGATCTCGGCGACGGGCTGCCACGTACCGTCGAGCTGGACCCGACGGCGCTCGACGCCGGAGCCGCGCCGGTCCTCGTCGCTCTGGTCCGGGAAACCCTGGACCGCATCGGCGTCGCCGACAACCCCGTCGTCGCCCACCTGCCCGGCGTGCTCGGGCTGACCGCCGGCGTGCCGGCATTGCCGATCGCGCGGCTCGGCAGCGACCCGACCGCCTTCCGCGACTGGATCGGCGCGCTCGCGGCAGACCCGGTCGTGCTGCGCAGCTGGTTCGGCCACGTGGCCGGACTGGCCGGCGCCGATCCCACGATCGGCGGCGAGGGCACCGAGGAGCGGCCGTTCCGAGCCGTCCTGCTCTCGATCGCCGGCGGGCCGCAGCTGGTCCTGACGCTGGCGCGCACCGGCTCGGGTGACACCGGCCGGGTCCTGATCGGGCTGCGCGCGGAGCTGAGCAACGGCACAATCCGGCTGGACGCGGGCGCCACGCTCGCGGCGATCGCGACGGGCGGAACCGCCCCCGCCGTGATCCTGCCCGAGGCGGGAATAGGCATCGCCGCGGTGCCGCCGCTGCCGCCGTCCGGCGCCGTCCAGGTCGCCTCGATCAGCGCTGGGTTGCGCTGGCAGGGCGCCGCCGTGCAACCGCACCTGGAACTGCACCAGGTGACCCTCGGCGGCAACACGTACCCGGTGTTGGACCTCTCCAGCGTCGACGCGGTGGAAGCGGCCGCGGCGACCGCGATCGGGGACGCGCTGAACCAACTGCTCGGGCCGACCGGTCCTGGTCACGCGCTCGCCGCGTTGATCGGACTGGTCCCCCCCGGCGGCCGACCCGACCTCACCGCACCGGGTCGCGATCGCCGACCTGGGCGTCCGCGCCGACGCGGGCGATCGCCGCGTTCCACCGGGCGGTCCTCGACGACCCGGGCCGCTGGTCGGCGCTGCTGGCCGAGTTGGCCGCGCTCGCCGGCCTCGACGGCGAGGTCACCGGCACGGGCAGCGGCACCGACCCGTGGCGGGTACGGCTGGCCACGGCCGGCAGTGTGGGGGTGCATCTCGCCGCCTGGGACGAGCGCGGCCCCGCTGTTCCGCAAGCGCACGGGCTGCGGATCGGCTTTCAACTCGACGCCGACACCGGATGGGTGGACGTCACTGCGCGGGCCGGGCTGCTCGGCTTCGATCTGACCGACGGCCCCACCGCCACCGCGCTGCTGCCCGGCGTGACCCTGACCGCCGGCACCGTCCCGCCGGCCGTGGTGACCCCCGGCGGCACCCGCCTCGACGCGCAACGCGCCTGGCTGCAGGCCAGCTGGCGGCCCGGGACCGTCTTGCGCGTCGACGGGCACGTCGTGGGCCTGGCGCTGCGCGCCGACGGCGAACGGCTCGGTCCGGTTGACATCACGGTGCCCGCCCCTGGCGGCTTCGACCCCACCGCCCCCCGACCTGGGAATCGGTGTCCCCGCCGGACGTCCTCGCCGCGCTGCTGCGCCTACTCGTCGCGGAGGCAGCGCTGGGCTGGGGCGGCCCCCCGGGCCGCGGTGGCGACCGCGCTGCTGGGCCTGCACCGGCGGCTACCCGGCCTGCCCGGCGCTGGCCGGTGCTGCTGCCCCGGCCGCCCCCGACGACGATCTCGCCGCGCTGCTGCGCGACCCGGTGCCCGCGCTGCGCAACCAGCTGCGACAGCTCACCGTCGGCGTCTCCAGCGACGGGACCCCGTTCGCGGTGCCCGCGCTGCGCTGGCTGACCGCCGTGCTGGGCGGCGCCGACACCCTCGACCCCGCAGTCCTGCCGCCCCTGCCAGCCGGTTGGGGAACCGAGGAGCACCCGTGGCGGCTGGTGCTGCCCGCCGACAACCGCGTCGACCTGCTCCTGTGGACCTCGGAAACGGGCCCGGGACCGGGATGGGTCGACGCTTACGCCCGCGACCTCCTCGACGCGGAAACCGGCACCGCGCTCCTCGAGCGGCTGCGGGTCACCGCCGAAGCGCTGCCCGCCCCGTCCGCGGCGTTGCACGGGCGCGAACCGGAGACACTCGGCGACGCGGTGGACACCCTCGCCCGCTGGTGCGCCGACAGCGACGGCGTCGTACCGCACTGGTCCCAGGTCGCGGTCGGCCCGAGATGGCAGGTGGGGAAGACGCTGACCTGCGCCCACCAGGACCTGCCCGGCGACGCGAACGCCATCGCCCAGGTCCGTCACCAACTGGACGCCGCCGCGCCGGCCGACGACCGGTGCGTCCTGCTCGTGTCGGCACCGTTCGCCGACCACCGGTCCTGGCGCGCGCTGCTCGCCGAGATCGACCCGGAGCACGCCCCCGACGCGCACTTCCACCTGCGGATTCCCGGCGTCGACCCGATGACGGTCGACCTCGCCGAAACCAGGGCGGTCTCCCCGACGTACACAGTCGACCTCGCCGACCAGGGCGCCGACCCGTTGAGCCTGCAGGCACAGCTCGGCCGGGTCGTGGACCGCGCCCGCGCCCTCACCGGCCACCCGCGGGTGCACCTGGTCGCCCACTCCACCGCCGGAGTCACCGCCCGGGCGTTCGCCGCCGCCCACCCGCAGCTGATCGCCGGGGTCATCACCCTCGGCACCCCGCACGCCGGCAGCCCCCTCACCCCGCTGACCGACCCCCACCTGGCCGACGCGGTCCGCTTCGCCGCCACGCTCGCCCCCCGACAGCCGTACCGCTGTCCTGCGCGCGGTGACGTTCCTGGCCGGCGGGCCCGACCAGGCGGCCTTCGCCGGCCTACCGGGCGACC
>NZ_JAEVHN010000438.1:0-5293 GCF_016803375.1 Micromonospora sp. 4G55 | reverse complement strand
GTCCGCGCGGCCTGCCGCGCGACGGGGGTACGGACAGCGGCCCCGGCCGCTCGGCCGCCGACCACCGCCCCGGCGGGCGGGACGACCGTCGCCCCGGGGGCGCGGAGGGCGGCGGCAACCGGCTCAACCCGAAGTACATGTTCGAGACGTTCGTCATCGGCTCGTCGAACCGGTTCGCCCACGCGGCGAGCGTCGCGGTGGCCGAGTCGCCGGCGAAGGCGTACAACCCGTTGTTCATCTACGGCAGCTCCGGGTTGGGCAAGACCCACCTGCTGCACGCCATCGGGCACTACGCCACCACGTTGGGCAACGCCCGCTCGGTCCGGTACGTCTCGACCGAGGAGTTCACCAACGACTTCATCAACTCGCTGCGCGACGACAAGACCAGCGCGTTCCAGCGCCGCTACCGCGACGTCGACATCCTGCTGATCGACGACATCCAGTTCCTGGAGAACCGCGAGCGGACGCAGGAGGAGTTCTTCCACACCTTCAACACGCTGCACAACGCCAACAAGCAGATCGTGATCACCTCCGACCGCTCGCCGAAGCAGCTGGCGACGCTGGAGGATCGGCTGCGGACCCGGTTCGAGTGGGGCCTGCTCGCCGACATCCAGCCGCCGGACCTGGAGACCCGGATCGCGATCCTGCAGAAGAAGGCGGCCCAGGAGCGGCTGTACGCCCCGCCGGACGTGCTGGAGTTCATCGCCTCCCGGGTGTCGAACTCGATCCGGGAACTGGAGGGCGCGCTGATCCGGGTCACCGCGTTCGCCAGCCTCACCCGGTCGAACGTCGAGCTGTCGCTGGCCGAGGAGGTGCTGCGGGACTTCATCCCGGACGGCACCGGGCCGGAGATCACCGCCGACCAGATCATGGTCTCCACCGCCGACTACTTCGGGGTGAGCCTGGAGGACCTGCGCGGCCACTCCCGGTCCCGGGTGCTGGTGAACGCCCGCCAGGTCGCCATGTACCTGTGCCGGGAGCTGACCGACCTGTCGCTGCCCCGGATCGGGCAGGCCTTCGGTGGCCGGGACCACACCACGGTGATGCACGCCGACCGGAAGATCCGTCAGCAGATGGCGGAGCGCCGCTCGCTCTACAACCAGATCGCCGAGCTGACCAACCGGATAAAGCAGAACACCTGAGCGACGGCTTCAGGTCGCGGCGCGGCGTCAGACGCGCCGAACTGAAGTCGTCGTCACGTACGCCACGCCGGCGCCCGCCGGTGAAGGAGCGCGGAGACGCGCCCGGCCAGTCCGGCCGGGCGCTTTTTCGTGCCTGTGGAGAGCCGACGGTTGACCCTGTACCGGGTCGAGGGCCCAGGATCGGTGTCGTGTTCATCCACAGCACGCCCCGGTTGTCCACACCCCCTGTTCCACAGGCGGTGGACAACCACGTAGCGTTTCGAGCCGGTTACCCACAGGCTGTGGACAAACCCTGGGGACGGGGCTGTGGACGCCTGGGGACGACGGTCCGGTTGTCCACCGACGACGGTCGACCTGTGGGCGGCCTGTTGAAGGTTCTGGGGACGACGGCTCCGGGGGCCCTCGCCGGTGTCCACAGCACTGGGGAGAAACCCGGTGGATTACCCGTGGACAACCGGTGGACAACCGTGGACAACCTGGGGGTCCAGCCGGCCTGTGGACCGCGACACCGGTTTACCCCCCGGTTCTCCACAGCCAAACCACCGGTGGATAACCTGTCTGACCTGGGCGGACGCGGGTTCTCCACAGTTTGCACAGGTGCGATGAAGACGATGAGTTATCTCTTCTAAAAGAATCAAAAACCAATCATCACCGTTGGACTTCCTGTGGATCGGTTCGGCCGCTGCCGTCGGCGGTCGCTCCGGCATCTGGATCAACGGGGTCGGGCGCACAGCCGATGCCCACGCGCCCTAAGGTGCGATGGGTACCCGCACGGTCGGGCGGGACGGTAGGCAGCGGTCGGCATGAGAGAGTTGTCGCTGACGTCGACGCGGAGGCATTGATGAAGTTCCGAGTAGAGCGCGACGCGCTCGCCGAAGCGGTGGCGTGGACCGCGAAGAGCCTGCCCAACCGGCCGTCCGTACCGGTGCTCGCCGGGGTGATGCTCCGGGTCACCGACGGCAACCTGCAGGTCTCCGGCTTCGACTACGAGGTCTCCAGCCAGGTGACCGTCGAGGTGCAGGGGGACGCCGACGGCGCCGCCCTGGTCTCCGGCCGCCTGCTCGCCGAGATCACCAAGGCGCTGCCGGCCAAGCCGGTGGACATCGCCGCGGTCGGCGCCCACCTGGAGCTGGTCTGCGGCAGCGCCCGGTTCACCCTGCCGACCATGCCGGTGGAGGACTACCCGGCCCTGCCCGAGATGCCCGAGAGCGCCGGCACCGTCGACGCGGCCGCCTTCGCCGCCGCCGTCGCCCAGGTGGCCGTGGCCGCCGGCCGGGACGAGACGCTGCCGATGATGACCGGCGTCCGGCTGGAGCTCTCCGGCGGCACGCTGGCGATGCTCGCCACCGACCGCTACCGCCTGGCGCTGCGCGAGATGGAGTGGAACCCGGACGACCCGGAGATCAGCATCAACGCGCTGGTGCCGGCACGCACCCTGCACGACACGGCCAAGGCCCTCGGCCCGCTCGGCGGCCAGGTCAACATGGCGCTCTCCCAGGGCGCGGCCGGCGAGGGCATGATCGGCTTCTCCGGCGGTACCCGGCGCACCACCAGCCGGCTGCTCGACGGGGCGAACTACCCGCCGGTGCGCTCGCTCTTCCCGGCCACCCACAACGCCGAGGCGCGGGTGCCGGTCAGCACGCTGATCGAGGTGGTCAAGCGGGTCGCCCTGGTGGCCGAGCGGACCACCCCGGTGCTGCTGAGCTTCTCCTCCGACGGCCTGGTGGTCGAGGCGGGCGGCACCGAGGAGGCGCGGGCCAGCGAGGCGATGGAGGCCACCTTCACCGGCGAGCCGCTGACCATCGGCTTCAACCCGCAGTACCTGATCGACGGTCTGGCCAACCTGGGCGCCCAGTTCGCGCAGCTCGCGTTCGTCGACGCCTTCAAGCCGGCGGTGATTTCCCCCGCCGGGGAGGATGGCGAGGTTATCCCGGGGTACCGGTACCTCATCATGCCGATCCGCGTGTCCCGCTGATCGCAGCCCCAGCAGACCCAGACGCACGGAGGTAGGAGCAGATGCAGCTCGGCCTGGTAGGACTCGGCCGGATGGGCGGCAACATGCGCGAACGGTTGCGCGCCGCCGGGCACGAGGTGGTCGGCTTCGACCACAACGCGGAGCTGAGCGACGTGCCGAGCCTGGCGGCGCTGGCCGAGAAGCTGGAGTCGCCGCGCGCGGTCTGGGTGATGGTTCCGGCCGGCGTCACCGACGCGACCATCGACGAGCTCGCCGGCGTGCTGGGCGAGGGCGACATCATCATCGACGGCGGCAACTCGCGCTTCAGCGACGACGGCCCCCGCGCCGAGCGCCTCGCCGAGCAGGGCATCGGCTACCTCGACGTCGGCGTCTCCGGCGGCGTCTGGGGCCGGCAGAACGGGTACGCCCTGATGGTCGGCGGCGCCCAGGAGCACGTCGAGCGGCTGATGCCGATCTTCGACGGGCTCAAGCCGGAGGGCGAGTACGGCTTCGTGCACGCCGGCCCGGTCGGCGCCGGCCACTACGCCAAGATGGTGCACAACGGCATCGAGTACGGCCTGATGCACGCCTACGCCGAGGGCTACGAGCTGCTGGCCGCCTCGGAGCTGGTGACCAACGTGCCGGGCGTCTTCAAGTCCTGGCGCGAGGGGACCGTGGTCCGCTCCTGGCTGCTCGACCTGCTCGACCGGGCCCTCGACGAGGACCCGGAGCTGGCCGAGCTGAGCGGTTACACCGAGGACACCGGCGAGGGCCGCTGGACGGTCGACGAGGCGGTCCGGCTCGCCGTGCCGCTGAACGTCATCACCGCCTCGCTCTTCGCCCGGTTCGCCTCCCGCCAGGACGACTCGCCCGCGATGAAGGCGGTCGCCGCGCTGCGCCAGCAGTTCGGCGGGCACGCTGTCCACAAGCGCTGACCGGTATCCACAGCCTGTGTACGTCCGCCGGCTCGAACTGGTCGACTTCCGCTCGTACGAGCGGGTCGGCGTCGACCTGGAGCCGGGGCCGAACGTCCTGATCGGCGCCAACGGCGTCGGCAAGACCAACCTGGTCGAGGCGCTGGGCTACGTAGCGACCCTGGATTCGCACCGGGTCGCCACGGACGCCCCCCTGGTCCGGATGGGCGCCGCCTCCGCGGTGATCCGCTGCGCGGTGGTGCACGACGGGCGGGAACTCCTGGTCGAGCTGGAGATCGTCCCGGGCAAGGCGAACCGGGCCCGGCTGGGTCGCTCACCCGCCCGGCGGGCTCGGGACGTGCTCGGCGCGCTGCGGCTGGTGCTCTTCGCCCCGGAGGACCTGGAACTCGTCCGGGGCGACCCGGCCGAGCGTCGCCGCTACCTGGACGACCTGCTGGTGCTCCGGCAGCCCCGGTACGCCGGGGTGCGGGCCGACTACGAGCGGGTGGTCAAGCAGCGCAACGCCCTGCTGCGCACCGCGTACCTGGCCCGCAAGACGGGTGGGTCGCGGGGCGGGGACCTGTCCACCCTGGCGGTCTGGGACACCCACCTGGCCCGGCACGGCGCCGAGCTGCTGGCCGGCCGGCTGGAACTGGTGGCCGCCCTGGCCCCGCACGTGACGAAGGCGTACGACGCGGTGGCGGCGGGCCGGGGCGCGGCGGGGATCACGTACCGGCCGTCGCTGGACCTGGCCGAGCCGACCACCGACCGGGCGGTGCTGGCCGAGGCGCTGACCGCCGCGCTGGCCGAGGCCCGGTCGAACGAGATCGACCGCGGCACGACGCTGGTCGGCCCGCACCGTGACGAGCTCAGCCTCACCCTCGGCCCGCTGCCCGCCAAGGGGTACGCCAGCCACGGCGAGTCCTGGTCGTACGCGCTGGCCCTGCGGCTGGCCGGGTACGACCTGCTGCGCGCCGACGGCATCGAGCCGGTGCTGGTGCTGGACGACGTCTTCGCCGAGCTGGACGCGGGCCGCCGGGAGCGGCTGGCGGAGCTGGTCGGCGGGGCCGGTCAGCTCCTGGTGACCTGTGCGGTCGACGACGACGTGCCGGCGGCGCTGCGCGGCACCCGGTACGCGGTGGGCGAGGGGACGGTGCGACGTGTCGACTGAGCCGGAGCACGCCGCCGAGGGCGGTGGGCCGACCCGCCGGACCGGCGGCCCGAGTCGCGCCGCCTCGGGCGGCCAGCGGGGTGCGCGTACCCCTCGGGGAGCTGGAACCGAC
>NZ_JAEVHN010000437.1:0-5310 GCF_016803375.1 Micromonospora sp. 4G55 | reverse complement strand
CTGTCCTTGTCGTACGGCGCGCACTCCTCCGAAACCTCGATCGCCTCGGTGCCGTGGGAGTAGAGCAGGGAGGTGAAGTGCCAGCCGCCGGTGTTGCCGGCGCTGTACTCCGCGTACCCGGCGATGGCCCGCCCGGCGGGCGGGCGCCGGCCGCGCGCGCAGGCGGCGCGGGCCGTCGGACTGACCGAGCGGGGAACTCCAGGTGCTGCTCGGGATGGCCGAGGGGAAGAGCAACGCCGAGATCGGGCGGGAGCTGTTCGTCTCGGAGGACACCGTCAAGACGCACGCCCGACGGCTGTTCCGCAAGCTCGGCGCCCGGGACCGCGCGCACGCGGTGGCCGCCGGTTTCCGCGCCGGCCTGGTCGCCTGAGCCGGCTGCCCGCGGTCGGGCCCAGTCGTCCGGGCTCAGTCGTCGGAGGGGGACTCCTCCTCGGCCGCCTCGGTCAGCGTGTCGTGCACCCCGTCGGCGTAGCCGCGGGCGTAGTCCCAGGTGACGTAGTGGTCGGGGTCGGGGTCGTAGGCCGGCTCGTGCACCCGCGGCCGGCCGGAGCTGAGCAGGTGGCGCAGATTGCCCCGGAGCAGGTCCCAGTCGAAGTAGTGCGGCTCGCGGCAGTCCTCGCACTCGATCACCAGCCCGCGCACCCCGATCGGCGACAGCAGGGCCTGGTAGATCTCCAGGTCGGCCAGATCCTCCAGGACGTCCTGGCGCTCGACCTCGGTCAGCGGGTCGAGCGGGTCGTCCTCACGCGGATCGTGCAGCCCAGCAGCCGGATCGGCCGGGTCGCCGTTGAACGGGTCGATGGGCTCGTCGTGCACCCCCTCACCGTAGTCCCAACGCTCGCCGGACGCGTCCCCCCGGCCACCCCTGTGGCCTCGCCGACCCGCGCCGGCACCGCCGGGGCCGGCCCAGCTCAATGGGTACGATGAAACGACGCGCCGTCATCCCGGCGTGCGCCGGTGCCCGCGCGCGCCACCTCGCTGAAGCCCGTCCGAGCAGCTCAGGAGAGCAATCGTGGAGAATTCGCCCAGCACTGATCTTCCCGGCGGCGTCGGCAACGGCGAGCCGGGTGGTCACCTGCCGGAGCTGCCGGCCGGCTCGGCACGGGTGGTGCCGCTCGGTCTGACCTTCGACGACGTGCTGCTCCAGCCGGGCGAGTCGGACGTGGTACCCAGCCGGGTCAACACCCGCACCCGGCTCACCCGCAACATCGAGCTGACCGTGCCGCTGCTGTCCAGCGCGATGGACACGGTCACCGAGGCGCGGATGGCGATCGCCATGGCCCGCCAGGGCGGCATCGGGGTGCTGCACCGCAACCTCTCGCTGGAGGACCAGGCGCTCCAGGTCGACCTGGTCAAGCGCTCCGAGTCCGGCATGATCACCAACCCGGTGACCGCCAGCCCGGACGACACCCTCCGCGAGGTCGACGAGCTCTGCGGCCGCTACCGCATCTCCGGCGTACCGGTGGTCGACGGCGACGGGCAGCTGGTCGGCATCGTCACCAACCGGGACATGCGGTTCGTCTCCGCGCCGGAGACCCCGGTCCACGAGATCATGACCCGCACCCCGCTGATCACCGCTCCGGTCGGGGTGAGCAAGGACGACGCCCTCGACCTGCTCCGCCGGCACAAGGTGGAGAAGCTGCCGATCGTGGACGACTCGGGCCGGCTGCGCGGGCTGATCACCGTCAAGGACTTCACCAAGAGCGAGCAGTACCCGAACGCCACCAAGGACGAGGCGGGCCGGCTCCGGGTCGCCGCGGCGGTCGGCGTGGGCGACGACGCGTACAAGCGGGCCCGGACGCTGGTGGACGCCGGCGTCGACGTGATCATCGTGGACACCGCGCACGGTCACCAGCGGGCGGTGCTGGACATGGTCCGCCAGCTCAAGAAGGACGTCGGCATCGACATCGTCGGCGGCAACATCGCCACGTACGCCGGGGCGAAGGCGCTGGTCGACGCGGGCGCCGACGGCGTCAAGGTGGGGGTCGGCCCGGGCGCGATCTGCACCACCCGGATCGTCGCCGGGGTGGGCGTACCGCAGATCACCGCGATCATGGAGGCCGCGCGGGCCGCCCGCCCGGCCGGTGTGCCGGTGATCGGCGACGGCGGCATCCAGTACTCCGGGGACATCGCCAAGGCGCTGGTCGCCGGCGCCGACACGGTGATGCTCGGCAGCCTGCTGGCCGGCTGCGAGGAGAGCCCCGGCGAGCTGATCTTCATCAACGGCAAGCAGTACAAGGCGTACCGGGGGATGGGCTCGCTCGGCGCGATGCAGTCCCGCGGCCAGGGCAAGTCCTACTCCAAGGACCGCTACTTCCAGCAGGACGTGCTCGCCGAGGACAAGCTCGTCCCCGAGGGCGTCGAGGGCCAGGTTCCCTACCGGGGGCCGCTCTCCGCGGTCGCCCACCAGCTCATCGGTGGGCTGCGCGCCGCGATGGGGTACGTCGGCGCGGAGAGCATCCCCGAGCTGCACCGCCGCGGCCAGCTCATCCGGATCACGGCGGCCGGGCTCAAGGAGAGCCACCCGCACGACATCCAGATGACCGTCGAGGCGCCCAACTACCACTCCCGCTGACCATCACCCCCAACCACCTGGAGTCCCCATGCGTGACGTGGTCGAGATCGGGCTGGGCAAGACCGCGCAGCGCGGCTACCACCTGGACGACATCGCCATCGTGCCGAGCCGCCGGACCCGGGACGTCGACGACGTCTCCACCAGCTGGCAGCTCGACGCGTACCAGTTCGGCATTCCCTGCGTCGGGCACCCGTCGGACGCGACGATGAGCCCGGCCACCGCCGTCCGGCTCGGCCAGCTCGGTGGGCTCGGCGTGCTCAACGTCGAGGGCCTGTGGACCCGGTACGAGAACCCGACCAAGGTCCTGGAGGAGCTGGCCGGCCTCGGCGAGGACGCCCGGGCGACCAAGCGGCTCCAGGAGGTCTACTCCGAGCCGATCCGTCCCGACCTGATCGCCGAGCGGGTGCGCGAGCTGCGCGCCGGCGGCGGCACGGTGGCCGTCCGGGTCTCCCCGCAGCACACCCTGGCGCTGGCCCCGGTGATCCTCGACGCCGGCGTCGACATACTGGTCATCCAGGGCACCATCGTCTCGGCCGAGCACGTCTCGACCACCGACGAGCCGCTGAACCTCAAGGAGTTCATCGCCGACCTCGACCTGCCGGTCGTGGTGGGCGGGTGCACCGACTACAAGACGGCGCTGCACCTGATGCGGACGGGCGCGGCCGGCGTGATCGTCGGTATCGGCGGCGACGACTGGTCGACCACCGAGTCGGTGCTGGGCATCCGGGTGCCGATGGCGACCGCGATCGCCGACGCCGCCGCGGCCCGCCGCGACTACCTGGACGAGACCGGCGGCCGGTACGTGCACCTGATCGCCGACGGCGACATCCAGACCTCCGGCGACATCGCCAAGGCGCTGGGTTGCGGCGCGGACGCGGTGATGCTCGGCGAGGCGCTCTCGCTCTGCGAGGAGGCGCCGGCCGGTGGCGCCTGGTGGCACTCGGCCGCCAGCCACCCGTCGCTGCCGCGCGGTGCGTTCGAGATCGCCGGCGAGCCGCTGGGCTCGATGGAACAGCTGCTCTTCGGCCCGGCCGACGAGCCGGACGGCCAGCTCAACCTCTTCGGCGGGCTGCGCCGCGCGATGGCCAAGTGCGGCTACCGCGACCTCAAGGAGTTCCAGAAGGTCGGCCTGGTCCTGGACCGCTGACCCGGACAAAACCACCCCGACGCACCGGTCGCGCCGATTAGGCTCGGCCGGTGCGTCGTATCCGGTCCAAGGCCCTGCTCGCCGCCGTCGTGGCGGCGACGGCCCTGGCGAGCGCCGGTTGCACGTCCGACCACGAGGACCGCAGCGAGTTCCGGCCCGGCGCCGCCGACGCCGGTGACCCGTACGTCCCGGGTCGTGGCAACGGCGGCTACGACGTCTCCGGCTACCGGCTGCGGGTGCGGTACGACCCGGCGACCGACCGGTTGACCGGCCGGGCCACCGTCACCGCGACCGCCACCGCCGCCCTCTCCCGGTTCAACCTGGACCTGATCGGGCTGGACGTCTCGCGGGTGACCGTCTCCGGGGCGGCGGCCCGGCACCGCCGCGACGGCAGCGAGCTGATCATCACGCCGTCGCGGGGGCTGCCCCGCGGCACCGGGTTCAGCGTCGAGGTCGACTACGCCGGGGTGCCGACCGCCGTGCCCGACGGCGAGCTGGGCAGCGGCGGGTTCCTGCACACCGCCGACGGGGCGATCGTGCTCGGCCAGCCCGAGTCGGCGGCCACCTGGTTCCCGGTCAACGACCACCCGTCCGACAAGGCCACCTACGACGTCGAGGTGACGGTCCCCGACGGGCTGGCCGCGCTGAGCAACGGGGTACCGGGGGAGCGGAGCAGCACCGGCGGCTGGACCACCTGGCGGTGGGCCGAGCGCGCGCCGATGGCCAGCTACCTGACCACCCTGGTGATCGGCGACTACCGGGTCGAGACCAGCACGCACGGCGGCCGGCCGATGGTGACGGCGGTGCCGGCCGCCCTGCCGGCGACCGGCCCCGAGGCGGCCTCGCTGGCCCGTACCGGCGAGATAGCCGACTTCCTCGCCAGCCGGTTCGGGCCGTACCCGTTCGACTCCTACGGCGGCATCGTGGTGACCGACAGCCGGATCGGGTACGCGTTGGAGACCCAGTCCCGTCCGGTCTACGGGCCGGGCTTCTTCTCAAGCGGCCGGCCCAACCCGTCGGTGGTGGTCCACGAGCTGGCCCACCAGTGGTTCGGCAACAGCGTCTCGGTGGCGAGCTGGCAGGACATCTGGCTCAACGAGGGCTTCGCCACGTACGCGGAGTGGCTGTGGGCGGAGCACGACGGCGGCCGGACCGCGCAGCGTGCCTTCGAGCTGCGGCACGCCGTCACCGACTGGTCCCAGCCGGCGGTCGATCCCGGCCGGGCGGCGATGTTCGGCGACGGGGTCTACCAGCGGGGTGCCCTCGCGGTGCACGCGCTGCGCCGGACCGTCGGCGACGAGACGTTCTTCCGCCTCCTCAGTGGCTGGACCGAGGAGCGGCGCGGCGGCGTCGCCAGCACCACCGATTTCGTCGGGTACGCCGAGCGGGTCGCCGGCCGCCCGCTGCGCCCCCTGCTGGACGCCTGGCTGGCCGGCGGCGTCGCGCCCGCGCTTCCGTGACCCACGGGTGACCGCCGGTCGGTAGGCTGCCGCCGACGACACGGGGAGGTGCCGGGTGGCCATGGCGCGGATGCGGCGGGGCGTCGGTCTGGTGACGGTGGCGGCCCTCGGGCTCGCCGGGTGCGGGT
>NZ_JAEVHN010000436.1:0-5357 GCF_016803375.1 Micromonospora sp. 4G55 | reverse complement strand
CGGGCCGCCGCGCTGCTCACCGCGGCCGGCCACGAGGTGGTCGAGGTCGACCGGCCGCTCGGCCCCGCGGTGTGGCCGCTCTTCGAGACCCTCTGGTACGTGCTGGCGCTGGCCCCGGTGCCGCCGGAGCGGGAGTCCGAACTGCTGCCGCTGACCCGGTTCCTCCGTGCCCGGGGCGCCGCTGTCGGGGCCGGCGCGTTGATGGCCACCCTCGGCGAGATCCAGGCCCAGGTACGCCTCGGCGCCCGCCGCACCGCCGACTGCGACCTGCTGCTCTGCCCCACCCTGGCCGCACCCCAGGCGCCGGTCGGCTGGTTCACCGCCGACGCCGACCCGGCGGCCGATTTCGACCGGCAGCGCCGGTTCTCGCCGTACTGTGCGGTGTTCAACGTGACGGGGGATCCGTCCGTCTCGCTACCGCTCGGACGCACCGCGACCGATCTGCCCGTCGGGGTGCTGCTGACCGGTCGCTACGGCGACGACGCCCGACTGATCGCCACCGCAGCGCAACTGGAACACTGCAGTGACGGATGGGATCGGCACCCCGCAATCTGGCGGGGCGTCGACTCCGCTAACGTGAATGGCAGCGGAGTCGGGCGGTCGGCGCCATGATCGTCCACCCGACCCGGATGCTCTGGTCGCTATCTTCCGCCTGGGGGCGTTGGGATTGTCTGTCACTGAGACGTTGCTGATCTTCGTCGGCATCCCGGCGGCGGTGATGCTGGTGATCGTCGGTCTGGTGTTCGCCAGCAACCGCCGTGGTGGCGGCGGCTCCAAGCGCTACCGGCCGGGCCGTCGCTTCGACTTCACCCCGGTCTGGTTCCTGGGCCGCCCGGAGCAGCTGGCCGACTCGGCCGGCACCGCTCTGTCCGCGGGCGCGCAGGCGCCGGCGCTGACCAGCCACAAGCTCGAGCAGGCCGGCATCGAGGCGCCGGCCGGTGGAACCGGAGGCGCAAGTGACCGTTGGTGAGATGCAGACCGGGACGGGTAACCCGCCCGACGTGCTGGACGGGCCGTTCACGACCCGCCAGCTGCTGCGCATCGACGAGGCGCTCCGCCTGGCCGACCAGGGCACCGGCCTGGTCTTCTCGGTCTACGTGGGCGGCCTCGACGAGCCGATCCGGGAGCACGCCGAGCGCCTGCACCGCCAGCTCGCCGACCCCGACCGGTCCGTCCTGATCGCGGTGTCGCCCAACCAGCGCCAGCTGGAGGTGGTCACCGGCCGGCACGCGCGCAAGCGCATCCCCGACACGTACGCCCGGCTCGCCGCGCTGTCGATGGTGGCGGCATTCGGCGGCGGCGACCTGGCCGGTGGCATCATCAACGGCCTCGACCAGCTCGCCAGCCACGCCGGCAGGGCCTGACCCCGCACGTACGACGAAGCCCGGCCCGCGTGACGCGGGCCGGGCTTCGTGTTTCCGATCTGATCAGGCGCTCTGGGCGTCCTTGGCGCGGGCCTTGAGCGAGCGGACCACCCCGTCGCGGCCCTCGGCGACCAGCCGGCGCAGCGGCGCCGGGTGCCCGTCCTGCGCCAGCCAGGCGTCGGTGGCCGCCACCGTCTCCTCCTCGACCAGGTACGCCGGGTAGGCGAGCTGGACGAACTCCTGCGCCGGCTCGCTGTCCCGCTGCGCCCAGACCTGCGCCACGCTGGCGAAGTACTTCTCCCGGTACGGCGCGGTGAGCTCCACCTGCGCCGGGTGGGTGAAGCCCTGCAGCAGCGCCCGGTTGCGCCAGTTCGGCAGCGACTGCGGGCCGGTCAGCTCCGCCCAGACCGCCGCCTTGTTCTCGGCGGTCGGCACCAGCGCGTGCGCGTACGCGGCCTCCCGCTCGCCGCTGGCCGTCCGGTCGGCGGCCAGCTCGGCCTCGACCTCGGCGACGCCGGCCGCCCCGTTGGCCACCAGCGACTGGAGGACCGTCCAGCGCAGCTCGGTGTCGATGGTCAGCCCGGCCGGTACGCCGGTGCCGTCCAGCCAGCCGCGCAGGGTCGCCAGGTCCTCGGCGGAGCGGGCCGCCGAGGCGTACGCGCGGGCCCAGGCGAGCTGGAAGCCGCTGCCCGGCTCGGCGGCGGACAGCGCCGTCTTCGCGGTACGGGACAGCTCCGCCCAGCCGGTCGGCGCCCAGGCCGGGTCGGCGTAGACGGTGAGCGTGGTGCTCGCCTGGCGCAGGGTGGCGGTGACCAGGTTGATGTCGGTCTCGGCGGGGAGCCCGGCCAGCACCAGCGCCACGTAGTCGCGGGCGGCGAGCTCCGCGTCTCGGGTCATGTCCCAGGCGGCCGTCCAGCACAGGGCCCGGGCCAACGAGGACTCCAGCCCGGCGATGTGCTGCACCACCGTCGCCATCGACCGCTCGTCCAGCCGCAGCTTGGTGTACGTCAGGTCATCGTCGTTGAGCAGCAGCACGTCGGCGGCCCGCGTGCCGTGCAGCGCGGAGAGCTCGGTCTGCTCGCCGGTCACGTCGACCTCGATCCGCTCCCGGCGGGCCAGCCGGCCGTCGGTCAGGTCGTAGAGGCCCACGCCGATGCGGTGGGTACGCAGCGTCGCGTACCCCGCCGGCGCCTCCTGGCGGACCAGCACCCGCTGGTACGTCCCGTCGTCGCCGATGGCCACCTCGGGGCGCAGCGTGTTGACCTGGGCGGTCTCCAGCCACTGCGCGGCGAACTTGCGCAGCTCCCGACCGGAGGCCGCCTCCAGCTCGGTGAGCAGGTCGTCGAAGGTGGCGTTGCCCCAGGCGTGCTTGCCGAAGTACGCCCGCAGGCCGGCCAGGAACGGCTCCTCGCCGACGTACGCGACGAGCTGCTTGAGCACGCTCGCGCCCTTGGCGTAGGTGATGCCGTCGAAGTTGACCTCGACGGCCTCCATGTCCGGCATCTCGGTGTAGACCGGGTGGGTGGAGGAGAGCTGGTCCTGCCGGTAACCCCAGTTCTTCCGGATCGACAGGAAGGTCGTCCAGGCCTCGGAGAACCGGGTGGCGTGGGTGTTGCACCAGTGGCTGGCCCACTCGGCGAACGACTCGTTGAGCCACAGGTCGTTCCACCAGCGCATGGTGACCAGGTCACCGAACCACATGTGCGCCAGCTCGTGCAGGATCGTGTTGGCCCGCTGCTCGTACTCGAAGTCGGTGACCTGGGAGCGGAACAGGTAGTGCGACTCGGCGTGCGTGACGCAGCCGAAGTTCTCCATCGCGCCGGCATTGAAGTCCGGCACCCAGAGCTGGTCGTACTTGGGCAGCGGGTAGCGCACCCCGAACTGCTCGTGGAAGAAGTCGAAGCCCTGCTTGGTGATCAGGAACAGGTCGTCGGAGTCTAGGTGCGGCGCCATCGAGGCCCGGCAGAAGACTCCCAGGTCGATGCCGTCGTGGCTGTCCCGCACCTCGTGGTACGGCCCGGCGCAGAGCGCGGTGATGTAGGTGCTCATCCGGGCCGACTCCACGAAGTGGACGGTCTTGAGCGCCTCGCCGGCCGGCTCCTCGCGCTCCACCGGCATGTTGGACACCACGCGCCAGTGGTCGGGGACGGTGGCGTGCCAGGTGTACACGCTCTTCAGGTCGGGCTGGTCGAAGCAGGCGAAGACCCGCTGCGCGTCGGCCGTCTCGAACTGGCTGTAGAGGTAGGTCTCGCCGTCGACCGGGTCCACCGTGCGGTGCAGGCCCTGCCCGCTGTTGGAGTACGCGAAGTCGGCGTCCACGACGAGCGTGTTCTCCGCGGCCAGCCCGGACAGCGCCAGCCCCTTCTCGGCCGACCAGCCGGAGAGGTCGACCGGCGCGCCGTTGAGCGTCGCCGACCGCACCGACTCCGCGGCGGTCTCGATGAAGGTGCCGGCACCCGGCTCGGTGCAGCGGAACCGGACCTCGGTCACCGACCGGAACGTACGGCCCTCGGCCTGCACGGCGGTCGACAGGTCCAGGCTGATGTCGTACCCGGTCACCTCCAGCAGGCGGGCCCGCTCGGTGGCCTCCACCTGGGTCAGGTTGCGCACTCCCGGCACTGTTCGTCTCCATCCCACTCTCGCCGCCTCGCGGCTGCGCCAGCCCAGTCGGCCGCTCGTGACGGCGGCCCGAGCCGAGTCTTCCATGCACCGACGCCCCGCGGTGGTCGAGGTCACGCTCTCATTCCGCTACCAGTCGATGCCCTGCGGGGTGAGGATCGAGACAGCGGCGCCGGGGCTGCCCGGCGCGTCACCCGTCGTGAAGGGACCTCACCGTGGCCGATCGTGTCACCGTCGACATGTGGTTCGACCCCCTGTGCCCCTGGGCGTGGATCACCTCCCGCTGGCTGCTGGAGGTCGAGAAGGTCCGGGCCGTGGACATCCGCTTCCACGTGATGAGCCTCTCGGTGCTCAACGAGGGTCGGGACCTGCCCGAGGAGTACCAGGAGCTGATGAACAAGGGCTGGGGCGGGGTACGCGTCTGCGTGGCCGTCGAGCAGCAGCACGGACAGGAGGCGGTGGCGAAGCTCTACACCGCCATGGGCACCCGGATCCACCTGGGTAAGGAGCAGCTCGGCCCGGAGCTGTTCAAGGCCGCGCTCACCGACGTCGGCCTGGACCCGGCGCTGGCCGGCGTCGCCGACACCACCGAGTACGACGAGGCGCTGCGGGCCAGCCACGAGGCCGGGATGCGCCCCGTCGGCACCGACGTCGGCACCCCGGTCATCCACGCCCCGGGCCCGGACGGCCGCCAGGTGGCCTTCTTCGGCCCGGTGATCACGCCGGCGCCGAAGGGCGAGGCCGCCGGCCGGCTCTGGGACGGCGTCCTGCTGGTCGCCGGTACCCCGGGCTTCTACGAGCTCAAGCGCTCCCGCGAGCTCGGCCCGATCTTCGACTGACCCGCGGCCGTCGCCCCGGGCCCAGTCGTCCGGTCCGGGGCGACGACCGGAGCCCGGGGGGCGAGGACGGTGTGGCGCTCCTGTCGAGCTGATGACGTGAACGATTCACCGCGTCGCTGGTGGGTGACTCGTTCACGACATCAGCTCCACAGCGTCCGCGCACCGGGCTCGCCCCGCGAGCGGACCGGCTGACCGCGCCGGGCCGCGTCCGACTCCGAAGCCCGTCGCCGGGCCGGCCCCGGACCGCCGCCGCGTCACCCTGCCGGGCACGGTGTCGTTTTTCCGGTTGTCCAGCGCAGCGGCCGCAGCGGCCGCACCCGGCCGACCCGGAGGCTTTCCCGATGGCCAAGCACCGCCGTCCGTCCGCTGACGACCTGTCGACGGGGCAGGAGGTGGCCGACCCCACCACGTACTGGTCGGTCGACGACTGCCACTGGCCGACGGTCAGCCCGGAACTCCCCCGTCGAGATGGTCGACCTGCTCGCCCCGCCGATCGTGGTCGGCGTCGCCCGGGTCCCGGTCACCTCCCGGGCCA
>NZ_JAEVHN010000435.1:0-5369 GCF_016803375.1 Micromonospora sp. 4G55 | reverse complement strand
GTGCTGACCGCCGGTGCCGCCGCCGCCCAGCTCGGTACGGCCTTCCTGCGCTGCCCGGAGGCGGGCACCTCCCCGATGCACCGGGCGGCGGTGGCCGGCACCGCGCCGACCGCGCTGAGCCGCGCCTTCACCGGGAAGCGGGCGTGCCGCCGCCGCCCAGCTCGGTACGGCCTTCCTGCGCTGCCCGGAGGCGGGCACCTCCCCGATGCACCGGGCGGCGGTGGCCGGCACCGCGCCGACCGCGCTGAGCCGCGCCTTCACCGGGAAGCGGGCGCGTGGGTTGGTCAACGACTTCCTTCGCCGGCACGACGGGTCGGCACCCGTCGGCTACCCGCAGGTGCTGCACCTCACCCGCCCGCTGCTCGCCGCCGCCAAGGGCAGCGGGGACGCCTCGGTGGCGAACCAGTGGGCCGGTCAGGCGCATGCCCTGGCGACGGAGACGCCGGCGGGTGAGCTGGTGGCCGAGCTGACCGCCGGGGCCAGGGTCGCGCTGACGGCGGCCGTCGACAGGTCCGCCGCCTGGGGCTGAGCAGCCACGGCCTCCTCGGGCGGGCCGCGAATTGGGATGCGCCGCCCCGGCGACCGCCCTACGGTGTCCCTCCGTGACGATCGACATCGTGAGCCTGGCGGACCGCCCGGACCTCGCTACCCTGCTCGACGAGGACTTCGACGGGGCGTGGCCGCAGTTCATGCTCTGGGATCCGATGGGTGGCATCTACTACAACGTCGCCCACGACCTCTATCCCGAGTTCGTGTTCGCCGCCGTCGACTCCGCCGAGCCCGGGCGCGCCGTCGGGCGGGCGTACGCCGTACCGCTGCGCTGGACCGAGCCGGAGCTGCCGGACGGCGGCTGGGACCGGGCGATCCAGCGGGCCACCGTCACCCGCCTCACCGGGGCCACCCCGAACATCGTGTCGGCCATCGAGATCTGCGTCCGACCCGACCGGCGCGGCGCCGGGCTGTCCGCCCGGATGCTCGCCGCCATGCGGCAGGCCGTCGCCGAACGGGGGTACGACGCCCTGGTCGCCCCGGTCCGCCCGAGCGGCAAGCACACCGACCCCGAGCTGCCGATGACCGAGTACGCCGCCCGGGTCCGCGACGACGGCCTGCCCGTCGACCCGTGGCTGCGGGTGCACGTGCGCGCGGGCGGACGCATCGAGCGGGTGGCCACCCGGTCCATGATGATCAGCGGCAGTCTCGAGGACTGGCGCCGCTGGACCGGCCTGCCGTTCGACACGAGCGGGCCGGTGCACGTGCCGGGCGCTCTGGTGCCGGTGCACTGCGACGTGGCGCACGACCACGCCGTCTACGTGGAGCCCAACGTCTGGGTCCGGCACCGGCTGTAGGCCGCTAGCCTCCTGCCTCGAGCCGCTCCTTCAGGTGCCGGTAGCTCGCCGGCGCGCCCTTCGCCGCCAGCCGGCGGACCATCGGCACGAGCGGCACGCCGACCCCGTGTCCGGCGAAGTCCAGGGCGAACGTCACGCGCGACCGCGCGCCCTCGTCGAGAGGTTCGACGGTGAGGGTCACGCTCGGCCTGATCGGCCCGTCGACGCCGTGCACGGCCCACCGGCCGGGCGGACTGTCCTCGGTCACCTCCTGCGTCATGGTGCGCTCGACCCCGCCGATCCGGCGGGTCGTCGTGAACCGGGTTCCCAACCCGACCGGGCCACCCGACTCCAGGCGTACGCCCACGACGTCGTGCTGCCACTCGGCGAACCGCGAGGGATCGGTGACGTACGCGAACACCTCGTCCGGCGGCCGGTCGATGTCGATGGTGGAGACAGCGGCGGTCATGGCTCCTCCTGCTCGTGTTGACGCGGCGGGTCGAGGGTGTCCCGCCTACAGCTCATGACACACCGGAAGCGGGGGATGTGACCGGGGTTCGCCGCCGCGTCCGACCCCGCGACGTCAGGCGCCCGCGCCCATGACGTACCCGTTGATCGTGCGTACCCGGTCCGCGAGGTCCGGCAGCTCGACCACCTCGACGCCGGCCGCCGCCAGCAGCTCGACCCCCTGGCAGTCCACGAAGATCAGTGGTTCCCGCATCGCCAGCACGACCCGACGGATGCCCGCGGCCAGGATCAGGCTGGTGCAGGTGGGCGACCGGTGCTGACGCACGCTGCACGGTTCCAGGGAGCTGTAGATCGTCGCTCCGGACAGGTCGACCCCGCGGAGCTTGCCCAGCGCGGACTCCTCGGCGTGCACGTGGGCATCGGTCTCCCGGGAGTACCCCCGGGCCAGCTCGGTCCCGTCGCGGCCGACCACGATCGCGCCGACCGCGTACGCGGTGGCCTTCGGCGGGCACCGCCGGGAGAGGTCGATCGCGTCCTGGAGCCAGCGGCGGTCGAGGGCGGGCGAAGGGGTCACGTGGGTCGCCGCTCAGTCATTTCGTCGTTCCCTTCCGCCGGGCTGATGCTGTCATTCGTACCCGACCGGATCCGGGCGAGGTGGTCGGCGCGGCCGGCGAGAGCGCACTTCTCACCCGCGCGAATGATCGGGCAGGTGGCGGGCCACCTCGGCCGGGGAGGGCATCCGCGCGATCTCCTCGGCGATCGCGCGGGCGGCGTCCCGGTGGTCGGTCCGCCCGGCGCGGGGCAGGAGCCGCCGGGCGTGCTCGGCGATGCCCGCGGCGCTCGCCTCGTCGCCGAGCAGGCGCAGCGCGGCACCGGCCGCGCTGATCGCTTCGGCGTTGGCGAACTGGTCGGCGCCCTGCGGCAGGATCAGCTGGGGGGACGCCGACGGCGAGCGCGCCGAGGGTGGTGCCGCTGCCGCCGTGGTGCACGACGAGATCGGCGTGCGGCAGCAGCTGCGCCTGCGGCACCCAGCGCTGCACGCTGACGTTGTCCGGCACGTCCCCGAGCTGGTCCAGGGGCACCCGGCCGGCGGCGACCACCACGCGCGCGTCCAGCGCGGCCAGCCCCTCGATGGCCGCGCTCAGCAGCTCCCGGGTGCCGAAGGCGGTGCCGAGCGTCAGGTAGATCAGCGGCAGTGACCTGCGGTGGCTGTCCCAGGTGGGCAGCGCCGTCGGCGTCGAGTACGCGACGGGCCGCAACTCGATCCGGTCCGCGGTGGCGAGGAAGCCCTCGTCCTGCAACGACGGTGGGCAGATGTCGACGTGCGGCCGTCCGGCGGCCTCGGCGTTGCGGGTGGGCAGTTCGAGGCCGATGCCCTCGGGGATCATCCGCCCGAAGCCGTGCCAGATTCCCGGGATGCCGGCCCGGTGGGCGGCGACGGCCGCTCCCGGCACACCCCATTCGTGGACGACGAGGTCGGGCTCCAACCGGGCGAGTTCCGGTGCCAGGTCCTCGGCGTAGATCTCGTAGAACGCGTCCGCGGGACGGAAGGGGCGCAGGCCGTTCGCGGCGAGCGGTGCGTGCACCTCCGCGCCGACGGCGAAGTGCACCTCGTGTCCGGCGTCCCGGACGGCCACCGCCAGTGGGATCAGCGGATAGGTGTGGCCGACCGATGCGAGGCTGGCGAACAGTACGCGCATTCCGACGAAGGTACGCCCGCGCTCCCGGGCACCTCGTGGCCCCCGGCGACCCCAGAGGCGCCCAGTGCGGTGACGGGCAACGGCCTCCGGATGTGGTCGGCGGCCGATCTGCCGGTCGGTCCCGAGGCTTTCGCGGGCTTCGACATGCATCTTGGATAGCGCGGGCTGGTCCGCCGCTGCCCTATCGAGATCGCCCGACCGAAGGGAAGCGAGCGTCGACCGAATCCGCCTCTCATGATCTGGCCGCCGTGGTGCCTGGCGACGCGTGCCGGCGGGTCGGCGAAGCTCTCGCGGTGCTGGAACCACTCAGCCCGTCACGCCGGACGCGACGCCTCGGCGGCGGGGCGTTCCGCCCGCCCTCGCAAGAACAGGAAGTCCCGCACCGGAACTCGATCCTCGGACGGGCCGGTGATCGTCATCGAGCCGATGCTGCCGTGGTCCGCCCAGGCGCAGATGTGCGCGTCGAGATCCTCGGCCTTGCCGCACCGGGCCAGTCCGCCCAACTGTCCCGCCGCGACGGGCGCAACGTCGTGGGCCTGGTGGATCTCGGCGAAGATCACATCGAGGACCCCTTCCGGGTTCCCTACCCGACCGGAGACGCCACTGAGTCGGGTCGTGTGCTCGGGATACCTCGGGTCCTGGTAGCTGATGGCGATCGAACTGGTGGCGGGCTCGTCGAGCAGCTTCGCAAGGGCGCCGGCGATCCTGCCGGTCTCCCCGTCCACCGCCGGGTCGGTCGTCAAGCGGTACTGCCCCAGCTTCTCCGGCGGCCTGACCATCCGCATCTCCACCTCGGACGATGCCGTCGGGGACGGGGCAACGGACGCGGGGTGCTCGGACGGGCTCGAGCAGCCGCCGACCAGCAGCGTGGTGAGCAGGGCGACGCCGACCGGCATCGGGGATCGCCGGAGTGCGTCCACCGTCGTCATCACCACTTCCGCCTCCCGCCGATGTGCCGTGGCAGCCTATCCCGGCGGCTGCGATGGTCGCGTCACCGCTGCGGGCCGGCCGGACCCGGGGCCCTGGCCCTGTCCCAGACGCCACGTGGTCGGTGGCTCCGGGAGGAGGCGCTCCGATGGTGTCACGCCGAAGAACGCGGCGTCGTACCCACCGCCTACGCTCCCGGTGCATGGGAGATCCCTTCACGGTGCGCATCGCGGTCCGGGGCTACGAGCTCGACACCCAGGGCCACCTGAACCAGGCCGTCTACCTGCAGTACGCCGAGCACGCCCGGTGGGAGTGCCTGCGTGCCGCCGGCATCTCGCAGGACCGGCTCATCGCCACCGGCGTGGGCCCGGTCGCCCTGGAGGTCACCCTGCGATACCTGCGGGAGCTGCGCGGCGGGGACGAGGTGGACGTGTCCTGCGAGTTCCACTGGGGCGAGGGCCGGACGTTCCGGATCGAGCAGGACTACCGCCGCCTGGACGGCACCCAGGTCGCGACGGTGACCGGGGTGGGCGGTCTGCTCGACCTGTCGACCCGGCGGCTCGTGGCCGACCCGCGCAAGCGGTTCCGGGAGCTGGCCACCGACCCGGGACCGCTCCGCCTCTGAGGCGGGCGCGCCGACCGGGCGGCGAACGACACGCTGGGGTGCGCGACGGGACGCCGGCCGACACGGGCCGGTCCCGAGCGGACGGGCTTCTACGCTGCACCCATGGACCCGTGGGACGACTCGCGTCGGGCGTTCACCGACGCAGCGCTCTGGTTCGTCCGCACCGCCGCCCTGGTCGGTGACCGGTGGAGCCGGCCCGGCCTGGGTGACTGGGACGTGCGGGCCCTGGTTGGCCACACCAGCCGGTCCCTCAGCACGGTCGAGGAGTACCTGGCCCGCCCCGCCGACGGCGTCGAGGTCGCCGCCGCCGGCGACTACTTCCGC
>NZ_JAEVHN010000434.1:0-5390 GCF_016803375.1 Micromonospora sp. 4G55 | reverse complement strand
CCGCGACGCAGTCGGGCCGGACGGGCGCGAGGCGCGCTGCGTGCCGGCGCGCGACCTCGACCGGAGCGGCCGCCGGAGGCAGGCCGACCGGTCCCGTCGTGCTGATCCTTCGGCACCGCGTTCCCCCGCCTTTCGGCTGCTCGGGCCCCTACTTTCGGTGAGTCGGTCGCGGTCGGCGCATCCATTGAGGATCGGTTCGTGACCATTTCACCCCCCAGTGTCGCCCCGGCCCGTCACTTGCGCAGACCACTGGACGTTACCGGAGTAAGTCGACGACTGAGCCACCCGACGCCGGGCGGGATCACGCACTGGGCAGACCGGAAATCGTACAAGAAGTTTCACATTCTGGCGGCGCTTCCGAGGCACTTCCCACCACTGGGTGAAGTCAGCGTATGGCGGAGCGTAGCCAGGAGTAGCACCTGAGTATGGGAAAAGCGGGACACGCGCGTTCCGCAGCGGTGCCGGGGGGAGAACGTCCATGAGTGTCATCCGACCGACGACCGTAGAGGTCGAGACGTCGCTAAGGCTCGTCGCACCTGACGCCACCGCCTTGCCGGTGCGTGCCAGTTTGCGTTACGACCCTGCTGACCCGTATGCGGTCCATGTCCTGTTCCACGCCGAATCCGCCGGTGGCGAGGCCGTCAGTTGGTCCTTCGCCCGCGAACTGCTGGTGACCGGTCTCGACGAACCGGCCGGCATCGGCGACGTCCGGGTCTGGCCCTGGGCCACCCCGCGCGGCGACTTCGTCGCGCTGGCGCTGTCGTCACCCGACGGCAACGCGCTCTTCGAGGTGCCGCGCAGCGTGCTGGTGCGCTTCCTGCGGCGGACCTACGTCGTCGTCCCGCGCGGCCGCGAGGCCGAGCACCTCGACGTCGACACGGCGGTGAACCGGCTGCTCGCCGGCCGCTGACCCATCCGATCGGAGCCGCGCGGATCTGCCGAGTCCGCGCGGCTCCCGCTCACCCGCGACCGGGTACGCCTCAGCCGTGCGTGGTCAGGCCGCCGTCGACGGGAATCACCGCGCCGGTCAGGTACGCCCCGGCGCGCGACGACAGGTAGATCGCCGTGCCCGCCATGTCCTCCGGGCGGCCGATCCGGCCCAGCGGCACCTGCTGTTCGATCGCCGAACGGGACGCCGGGTCCTGCAGGGCGAACGCCATCATCTTGCTCTCGAACGGGCCAGGGGCGATCGCGTTGACCGTGATCTGCTCACCGGCCAGCTGGTGGGCCAGGCTGCGGGTCAGCATGTGCACGGCGGCCTTGGTGGCCGAGTAGGCGTACACCTCCATGAACGGCACCCGGATGCCGTCGACCGAGCCGATGTTGATCACGCGGGCCGGGTCGTCGGCGGTGGCCGCGGCGCGCAGCGCGGGCAGCAGTGCGGTGGTGAGCCGGAAGACCGCCTTGACGTTCACCGCCCAAAGCTTGTCGAACGCGCTCTCCGGGTACGCCTCCAGCGGCGCGCCCCAGGTCGCGCCCGCGTTGTTGACCAGCACGTCGAGCCGGTCGCCGGTGCGCTCCCGCACGGCCACGGCGAGCCCCTCGGCCCCCGCGTCGTGGCTCAGGTCGGCCGGCACGCCCTCGCAGCGCCCCTCGGCGGAGAGTTCCTTGGCCACCGCCGCGCAGACGTCGGCCTTGCGGGACGAGACGATCACCCGGGCACCGGCCTGCACGAAGCCCCGGGCGATCATCAGCCCGATCCCCCGCGTGCCGCCGGTGACCAGGACCGTCTTGTCGGCGACCGAGAACAGCTCCGTCATGCCCATCCCTCGCGAGTCGGTGGACCTACCGCTCGGTAACGTAACCGCGCCTCCGACCGGGGACAACCCCGCGTACGCGACACCCCGGTCCCGTCGCCGGGATGCGACCACCCCCACCTCCGGTTACCGTCGCAGGTGATGGTCCCTTCCGGTCAGCTCTCCCCGGCAACCCACCCCGACCTGCCCACCGCCGAGATCGACCTGCTCGACCTCGGTGACCTCGCCCCCGAGCCCGGGTGGCGCCGCCCGGCGCTGCTCGACGCGGATCTGCTGATCCTGGTCACCGGCGGCCACGGCACGGCCGAGCTGGACTTCCGCCCGCTGCCGTGCCGGCCGGGCACGCTGCTGCGGGCCAGCCCCGGCCAGGTGCTGCGCTGCACCCCGCAGCTCGACGCGACGGTGGTGCGCTGGCGCGGCGAGACGCTGCGCGGCCTGGACGTCGACCCCGACGCCGTGCCGACCCACCACCAGCTCGCCGGCGAGGACGAGGACGCGGTGATCAACGAGGTCAGCCAGTTGGCGGTGGACAGTCGCCGGCACCGCGCCGACCCGGCCGCCCAGCCCCTGCTCCGCCACGAGCTGGCCGTGCTGCTGCTGCGCCTGGCGCTGCTCCCCACCGACCGCCCCGGCGGCGCCGACGGCGGGCCGCACCGGTCGGAGCTGGCCACCTTCCACCGGCTGTGCCGGGAGATCGAGCGCGGCTACCAGCACACCCGCCGGGTCGAGGACTACGCCGCCCAGTTGGGCTGCTCGGTGCGTACCCTGACCCGCGCCTGCCTGGCGGTGACCGGGCGCAGCGCCAAGCAGGTGGTGGACGAGCGGGTCGCGCTCCAGGCCAGCCGGCTGCTGGCCGCCACCGACGAGCCGGTGGCCCGGATCGGTCGCCGGCTGGGCTTCCCCGAGCCGACCAACTTCGGCCGCTTCTTCACCCGCGAGGTCGGGGTGAGCCCGGGGGCGTTCCGGGCCGCGCGGGAGCAGCCGCTGCGACGGATCGTCCGGCAGCGTCGGCCCGCCGACCCGGCGGACTGAGCCGGGCGGGCATGATGGCGGGGTGCAGATCTCCGCGCGCGGCGACTACGCGGTACGGGCGGCGCTGAGCCTCGCCACCGCGTACCCCCTCGCTGCTGTCCACCCAGGCGATCGCCACCGAGCAGGACATGCCGCGCAAGTTCCTGGAGGCCGTCCTGGCCGACCTGCGCCGGGCCGGCGTCGTGCGGGCCCAGCGCGGCGCGGAGGGCGGCTACACGCTGGCCCGGCCACCCCGCGAGGTCACCGTCGGGGCGATCCTGCGGGCTGTGGAGGGCCCGCTGGCCGGGGTGCGCGGCCTGCGCCCCGAGGAAACCCGCTACGAGGGTTCGGCGGAGAACCTCCCCCGGCTCTGGGTGGCCGTGCGAGCCGCCGTCCGGCAGGTGCTCGACGAGGTCAGCCTCGCCGAGGTGGTGAGCGGCCGACTGCCCGCACACGTCCGAAAGCTGACCGCTCTGCCCGACGCCTGGGAGCCCCGCTGATGTCCACCCCCACCCTGCGCACCGACCGGCTGCTGCTGGAGCCCTACCGCCGGGCCGACGCCGACGATTTCGTCGCCCTGCTCAGCGATCCGGAGGTGGCCCGGTACATGGGCGACGGCCCGATGACTCCCGCCGACGCCGCCGCCCTGTTCGGGCGGGTGTTCACCACGGTCTACGCCGAGGACCTGTTCGACGTCTGGGCGGTGCGCCGCGACGGCCGGTACGTCGGGCACGCCGAGATCAAGCACACCGACCAGGTCGACGGCCACGAGCTGGTGTACGCCCTGGCGAAGCCGGCCTGGGGCGCCGGCCTCGGCACCGAGCTGGCCCGGGCCCTGGTCCGGTACGGCTTCGACACCCTCGACCTGACCCGGGTGCACGCCACCGTCGCCGAGGCCAACACGGCCTCGCTGGCTCTGCTGGCCAAGGTTGGCTTCGTCCACCAGCGGGACGTCACCGAGGACGACGGCAGCGTCACCCGGGTCCTCGCCGTCGACCGCGCGCCGATGCCCGCCTGAGCCGACGCCGGCGCGCGTCCCCGAATCACAGCGTCCGGATCACCTCCTCGGCGGCCAGCCGGGGCAGCCGGTCGTGCCAGGCGTCCCGGGCTGCCGATGTTGACCAGCAGCAGCGCCGAGCCGCGTTCACCGCCCCGCAACACCTACCTGCTGAGCCCGGCGACCGTCCAGAGCGGATCCGCGGCAGGTTTCGCAAATCGTCGGTTCGGGCATGTTCGATGACGTCAGAGCAGGGCATGACAGGGAAGGCGAGGGGAGCCCACGATGGGTCTGATGTTCCGCAAGCGCAAGAAGTACGGGCCGATCATCCTGAACTTCACCGAGAACGGTTTCTCCTCGTGGAGCATCAAGATCGGTCGCTGGTCCTGGAACTCCAAGGCCAAGGCGCACCGCGTCGACCTGCCGGGGCCGCTCTCCTGGAAGCAGGACAAGACCCGGGCGTGACGTCCCGAGGTCGAGCGGGGTGCCGGTGAATCACCGGCACCCCGCTCGACGTTCGGCGGCCCGTACCCGCGACCCCCGGCCCGGTCGGCGGCTTCGCCGTTCCGCCGCTGGCGGCGATGTGCGGGGCGCAGAATCGCCGCATGAGCGGCGACGGGCCCACCGGCGGGAGCTGCGGCGGGCGGTGGGCGCCTGCCTGCTGCTGGTGCTCGCCTACTTTCTGGTGCCGGTGGCGCCCGACCCGAACGGGCTGCGGCTGGCCCTGCGCTCGGCCGGCACCCTGCTGCTGGTCCTGATCGTCTCCCTGCTCGTCACCGGCCAGGTACGCCGGCAGCTCGCCGGCCGGGCACCCACCGGGGACCAGGAGATCCGCGCGCTGATCCGGCTCGGCGTCGCGCTGGTCGCGGGCGTGCTCACCTTCGCCCTCGCCGACTACGTGGTGGCGCGGAGCAGCGCCGGGGAGTTCGCCGGCCTCGAGACCCGCGTCGACGCGCTCTACTTCGCGCTGGCCACCCTGACCACCGTCGGCTACGGCGACGTGAACGCCCAGGGGCAGGTCGCCCGGGCGGTGGTCTGCGGGCAGATGGTGTTCAGCATCGCCGGTGGTGGCCACCGGCGTGTCGGTGCTGGTCAGGCAGTTGACCGGGCGCCTGCGGCCGGGCCGGCGGTGATCAGCACGTCGCCGCCGAGCCGGCCGTGCTCGGGGTCGCGGCGCACCGCGCCGGAGTGCAGCAGGCTGGTGAGCGCGCCGACGGTGTCCGCGGCCCGGTAGACGGTCGCGGTGAGGGTGTGCCGGCGCAGCTCGGTGACCGTACGCGGCCGGAGCGGGCCAGCTCGGCCAGCAGCTCGCGGCGCAGCGGCCCCGGCTCGGGGTGCAGGGCGATGTCGAGCAGCCCGCCGGCCGGGTCCTCGGGGTCGCGGTAGCGCACCCCGGCGAACTCGTCGACCTCCCACAGCGCGTCCTTGAACGCCTCCAGGCTCTTCTCCAACCCGGTGCCGAACGCGACCCGCCGGGCCGGCGACCCGTCGGCCGGCACCAGCTCGACCTCGGTGACCAGCGCAAAGCCGGTGTCGGTCAGCGCCGGCCGCAGCGACGCCGGCGCGGGGGCGCTGAGCAGCAGCTCGGCCGGGCGACCGGTCGCCGCGGCGGCCAGCAGCGCCGG
>NZ_JAEVHN010000433.1:0-5393 GCF_016803375.1 Micromonospora sp. 4G55 | reverse complement strand
TGACCGCCCGGGATCCCATCGCCGACCTGCGCCGGATCGCGTTCCTGCTGGAACGGGCCAACGAGGCCACCTACCGCCCGGGATCCCATCGCCGACCTGCGCCGGATCGCGTTCCTGCTGGAACGGGCCAACGAGGCCACCTACCGGGTCCGGGCGTTCCGGTCCGCGGCGAAGGCCCTGGCCGAGCTGCCGGCGAAGGAGGTCGCCGAGCGCGCCCGCACCGGGAAGCTCACCGAGCTGACCGGGGTCGCGACGTCACCGCCCGCTGCGTCGCCGAGTCACTGGCCGGCGAGGAGCCGGTCTACCTGCGCCGGCTGGTCGCCACCGAGGGCACCGACCTGGACGCCGCGGCCACCGCGCTGCGGAGCGCGCTGCGCGGCGACTGCCACACCCACTCCGACTGGTCCGACGGCGGGTCGCCGATCGAGGAGATGGCGCTCGCGGCGGTCGAGCTGGGCCACGAGTACGTGGTGCTGACCGACCACTCGCCCCGGCTCAAGGTGGCCCGGGGCCTCACCGCGGACCGCCTGCGCAAGCAGCTCGACCACGTCGCGGCGGTGAACGAGGCCCTGCCCGCGGGGTTCCGCATCCTCACCGGCATCGAGGTGGACATCCTCGCCGACGGCTCGCTGGACCAGACCGACGAGCTGCTGGCCCGGCTGGACGTGGTGGTCGGCTCCGTGCACAGCGGGCTGAACGACGAGCGGGCGAAGATGACCCGCCGGATGCTGGCCGCGATCGACAACCCGCACCTGGACATCCTCGGCCACTGCACCGGGCGGATGGTGTCGTCCCGCCCGGCCGGGGTGAAGGGTCCGGGCGACCGCGCGCACCGCCCGCGTACCCGGTCCGAGAGCGACTTCGACGCGGACACGGTCTTCGCCGCGTGCGCCGAGCGCGGCGTGGCCGTCGAGATCAACTCCCGGCCGGAGCGGCAGGACCCGCCGAAGCGGCTGATCCGCCGGGCCCTGGAGGCGGGCTGCCGGTTCGCCATCAACACCGACGCGCACGCGCCGGGGCAGTTGGACTGGCAGCGGTTCGGCTGCGAGCGGGCGGCGCTCTGCGGCGTCCCCGCCGACCGGGTGGTCAACACCTGGCGGGCCGACCGCCTGCTCAAGTGGGCCCGCACCCGCCGCTGACGCCCCGGCCGGCGCTGATCACCTCCACGCCGGCGGGACGGCGGTGTCCTCGAGCCGAGGACACCGCGACATCGCCGACATGGAGTTGGTCGGGCGGGTGGGGTCAGCGGGCGGCGGGCTCCGTGGCCGGCACGGCGGGGATGCCGGTAACCACTTCGGCGCGCGGGCGGCGCGGCCCGATCAGGCCCTGCGTCACCGCGACGCCGAGCAGCACGACCAGGGCGCCGACGGGCTGGTGCCAGTTCAGCCGCTCGTCGAGCACCACCGCGCCGATCAGCACCGCGAAGATCGGGATCAGGTAGGTCACCGTGGAGGCGGTGCTCGCGCCGGCCACCCGGATGTTGCGCAGGTTGATCACGAAGGCCAGCCCGGTGCCGAGCGCGCCGAGCGTGAGCACGCTGCCCACCACCGGCGCCGACAGCTCGGTCGGCACGGGCGGCGCCCCGACCAGCAGCGGACCGACCACCGCGAGCTGCGCCGTCGCCACCAGCAGCTGCGCCGCGGAGAGCGACAGCCCGGAGTACGAGCTGCCGGCGATGAACTTCTTCTGGTACGGGATGGCCACGCCGTAGCAGGCCGCCGCACCGAAGCACATCAACTGGCCGGTGAAGTGCGAGCCGCCGACGCCCTCCCAGACGCCGAGCACCACCAGCACGCCGAGAAAGCCCAGCCCGAGCCCCACCGCCCGGCGCGCGGTCAGCCGCTCGGTGCGGAAGGCCAGCACCGCCAGCGGCAGCACGATGAGCGGCGTGGTCGCGTTCCAGATGCCGGCGAGCATCGACTCGACGCGCTGCTCGCCGTAGCCGAAGAGGGTGAACGGGAGCGCCACCCCGAACGCGGCGACCACGACCAGGTGCGCCCAGACCCGGGGCTCGCGCGGCAGCCGGTCGCGGAGCACGGCGAGCACCACCAGCAGCGTGAGCGCGCCGGTGGCCACCCGGTAGAGGGTGAGATGCAGCGGGTGCAGCTCCTCGATGCCGACCTTGATGAAGAGGAAGCTCGCACCCCAGATCGCGGCGAGCGCCAGGAAGCCGGGCAGCCAGCTGCGCAGCGGCGCCCGGTCAGGGGTCACATGGGTGGTCACCCCTGACACTCTGCCGCAGGGGTACGACGATGTCCCGCGAAAATCGGACGCCGTGTCGACCGCCACAGCAACCCCGCCACCGCGCGGCCGTCGACCCGTCGAGCCGGTGCGGGATCCGCACAGGAACCCCGGCGGCGCACCGTCGTTGATCAGCCGGGAGGGGGAGGCGTTGATGCTGCTGACGGGCGGGTCGGAGCCGGTGCTCGACCTCGACGGCGGGTGGACGGTGCGGCGCGCGGAACGCCACCTGCGGGTCGGTGAGCTGGCCGGCGCCCGGCACGAGTGCGTCGACGGCCGGCTGGTGGTCACCCCGTTCCCGCCGGCCACCGAGAGCATCGCGATGGCGAGCCTGGCCAGCGCCCTGGTACCGGCGGCCGAGGCAACCGGCCGGCACGTGCTCGGCCGGGTCAACCTGGTCTTCTCGCCGACCTGCTGGATCCAGCCGGACGTCACCGTGCTGCACACCCTGCCCGCCACCGACGAGGAGGAACGGTGGGTGCCGGCGGAGCTGTGCGCCCTGGCCGTGGAGTTCGTCCGGGCCGGCGGGCCGGCGCCGGACGGGGCGGACAAGCGGCGCCGCTGCGCCGAGGGCGGCGTGCCGTACTTCATGCGGGTGGAAATCGGCGACCGGTCGCGCCGGGTGGCGATGGAGCTGTTCGGCCTCGACGACGACGGGCGCTACGTGCCCACCGCGCGTGCCGTCGGCGGGCAGCGGCTGCGCGCCCGGTCGCCGTTCCCGATCGACGTCGACCCGGCGCGACTGCTGCCCCGAACATGCCAAACACGGTCGACATCAGGGCCGGTCGGTCACGTAGGGTCGCAGCGTGGGACGAATCGATGACCTCGCGAACCGCTACGTGGCCGACTGGGCCCCGCTGAGCCCGACCGGCGCCACCTACGTCGGCATCGCCGGCTACGACGACCAGCTCGACGACCTCTCCCCGGCCGGCTACGAGGCCCGGGCCGAGCTGACCCGGCGCACCCTCGCCGACCTCGACGTGACCGAGCCGGACACGGAGACCGAGCGGACGGCCAAGGAGGCCATGCAGGAACGCCTCGGCCTGGACCTCGCCCGGTACGACGCGGGTGAGGTGACCAGCGAGGTCAACGTGATCGCCAGCGGGTTGCACGAGATCCGCATGGTCTTCGACCTGATGCCGACCGAGGGCGAGGCCGCCCAGGCCAACATCGCCACCCGGCTCAACCGGTTCGCCACGACGCTGGAGGGCTACAAGACCACCCTGCGCAAGGCGCCGCCGCCGGCCAGATCAGCTCGAAGGTGCAGCTGGTCGAGGTGGCCAAGCAGTGCGACGTCTGGACCGACCCGAACGGCGACAACTTCTTCCACGGCCTGGTGGAGCGGCTCGGCGTGGACGGCACCCTCGGCGCCGACCTGCGCCGGGGCGCCGCGTCCGCCACCGCCGCCACCGCCGAGTTCGGCCAGTTCCTCCGCACCGAGCTGGCCCCGCAGGGGCGGGACAAGCAGGCCGCCGGCCGGGAGCGGTACGAGCTGGCCTCCCAGTACTTCCTCGGCGCGAAGGTCGACCTCGACGAGACGTACGCCTGGGGTTTCGCGGAGCTGGCCCGGCTGGAGGCCGAGATGCGGACGCTGGCCGCGAGGATCGTCGGCCCGGGCGCGAGCATCGACGAGGCGGTGACGGCGCTCGACGCCGACCCGGCCCGCACCATCCAGGGCAAGGAGGCGTTCCGGGACTGGATGCAGGCGCTGGCCGACAAGGCCATCAGCGACCTGCACGGCACCCACTTCGACATCCCGGAGCAGGTCCGCCGGATCGAGTGCTGCCTGGCGCCGACCAGCGACGGGGCGATCTACTACACCGGGCCGAGCGAGGACTTCTCCCGCCCCGGGCGGATGTGGTGGGCGGTGCCGCAGGGCATCACCGACTTCTCCACCTGGCGCGAGGTGACCACGGTCTACCACGAGGGCGTGCCGGGGCACCACCTCCAGGTGGCGCAGACGGCGGTCCGCGCCGAGCTGCTCAACCGCTGGCAGCGGCTGCTCTGCTGGGTCTCCGGGCACGGCGAGGGCTGGGCGCTCTACTCCGAGCGGCTGATGGACGACCTGGGCTACCTGGAGGATCCGGGCGACAAGCTCGGCATGCTCGACGGGCAGGCCATGCGGGCGGCCCGCGTGATCGTCGACATCGGCATGCACCTCGAGCTGGAGATTCCGAAGGACAACCCGTTCGACTTCCACCCGGGCGAGCGCTGGACGCCGGAGCTGGGCTGGGAGTTCATGCGGGCGCACTGCCGGGTGCCGGACGAGAACCTGCGCTTCGAACTCAACCGCTACCTGGGTTGGCCGGGGCAGGCGCCGTCGTACAAGGTGGGCGAGCGGATCTGGCTCCAGGCCCGCGAGGAGGCGAAGGCCCGCAAGGGCGCCGACTTCGACCTGAAGGAGTTCCACCGGCAGGCGCTCGACCTCGGCTCGCTGGGGCTCGACCCGCTGCGCAAGGCGCTGGCCCGCCTCTAGGGCCTGTGCCAGAGCACAGACCCTGACTGCGGTGCCGGGGGCGGCGGGACGGCCCGCCCCCGGCCACCAGGGGTGGCGGGACGAAGGTCAGGGAAGATTGAGCGTCAGCGCCGGCCGGGCGGTCAGCGTGCGGCAGTCGACGAACGCCAGGTCGATCACCGGGTCGGTGAAGGTGACCGAGATCGGCAGGGTGACCGGGATGCCGTCCGGGAACGGCAGGTCCGGCGTCAGCGTGATCTTGATGCCGAGCAGCCGGCCGACGAAGCGGGTGGCGTAGAACGCCACGTCGCCCTGCACGGTGAGCCGGTCGGTGACGTACTGCTGGTTGCGCCCCGCCGGGCCGTCCGCCACCAGCTTGAAGTCGTCGGTGACCGCCTTGCTCATGCTGAACTTGAGCGCCTTGAGCGTGCCGTTCGCGGTCGGCAGGTCGACGATCCCCTCGAACCGCAAGGAACTCATGGTGACCGAGGAGCCGGTCAGCTTGGACGGCTGCCGGGCGACCTTCGGCTGCCCCGGCTCGGGGGCGATCCGCGGCAGCAGCTTGCCGGGCTCGACCTGGCCGGGCCGGCTCGGCCGACTCGGCCGGCTCGGCGCGCAGCCGGTGCGGCTCGACGTCCGACCGGTGGGGGTCGGTCCGGCGGTCGGCGCGGCCGCCTTCGCGCTCGGTGTCGGGCTG